>JABHNP010000305.1 GCA_018694455.1 Planctomycetaceae bacterium
GGAGTATTGATCCGAAAGGTTGGGAAGACCCCGGTGTCCTCAATTGACGAGTTTGAGGCTGCGATCAACGGAGAAACACCGGAGGGCGGCATTGTCCTTCAGATACGCACTCCTCGCGGAAATGCCGTAATACTTTTGAAAAAAGAAGTCTGAGCCCAAAGG
The DNA here is from genome assembly GCA_018694455.1 of Planctomycetaceae bacterium. Classification (GTDB taxonomy): domain Bacteria; phylum Planctomycetota; class Planctomycetia; order Pirellulales; family UBA1268; genus UBA1268. The sequence goes on from JABHNP010000305.1 coordinate 163, forward strand.
CTATAGAATAGAAAAATCTTTGAGGGTGGCCCTGGCCGGCAAGCCGGGGCCACCTGCGTTTATAAAGGAGAAAAGAGTATGGCCACGCTCGGTGTCAATATTGACCACGTTGCCACAATTCGTGAGGCACGAAAAACGATTGAGCCTGATCCTGTGTGGGCAGCAGCCGCAGCAGAACTCGGCGGCGCTGATGCAATTACGATCCACTTGCGGGAAGATCGAAGACACATTCAAGACCGAGATCTTGAGGTGCTCAAAAAAACTGTTCAGGTGAAGCTAAACCTCGAATTGGCTATGAACCCGCTCATGGTAGATATTGCTTGTCGCGTTGCACCTGACCAGGTCACACTCGTCCCTGAAAACCGAGAAGAGGTAACCACAGAGGGTGGGCTCGATGTCGTTCGCCACAAAAAAGAATTAACGGCGGCAGTTAGCAAGCTTCATGATGCTGGCATTACTGTATCACTGTTTATTGATCCAGAGCCAGCGCAGATCGAGACTGCCGCATCACTCTTGGTACCGGCAGTCGAACTGCACACAGGGGCCTACGCAAATGCAAAAAAAGATTCTCAGCACGAGCTTCAGATTCTCGCCGAGGCAGCCACATTTGTTCACCAGGCGGGCCTCATTCTGAATGCAGGGCACGGTCTCACATATCGAAATGTTACCCCCATTGCAGAAATCCAAGGAATGGAAGAGCTCAATATCGGTCACTCAATCGTTGCACGTGCGGTATTTGTTGGCATGGCAGAAGCCGTTCGTGAAATGAGAGACCTCATTCCACACTAGTCATATTGGCAGCTGAGAAAGTAGCTGCTTCGAAGCAAAGCATGGTGATTTCTGTAGTTTCCAAACCGTGCTTGGGTCGTCTCGGAACGATTACACCGAATGTAATGACGCAATATTTAACTTCTTGCTTCGGCAGGAAATCGAACCCATAGTAGGAATGTGCCGGTTTCCCCCTGAGCTGTTTTTAACTATGCGTACACTCATTATTCTCACTCTTTTGTCCGTAGGGACTAGTAGCGTTCCTGCAATCGCTCAAACTGGATTTGATCCTCGAATCATTGTGTTCGGAGACGAACGAGAGAAGATCGAAAATACTCCCATTGAGCAAAGACCGAATCGACCACTCCATTTTTACGGCAACACTGTACGGCGAAGACGTTACCGAACGGTTTCACAACCGAGCCGCTCACGATCGAGCCGAGCGACCAGTCAATCTGGATCAAGTCGAACAACTCGCGCTAGCGAGTGAATGCGAAACTCAACACCGCTCTCAATTTCAATGCATTGATAGCGGCTCCGCAGACGGTTGCCGAGAACAAATCGGCGACCGCTCTGCAGTTGAAACCACTCACCCACCTCGAGCTGTTCGACATACAACAACCGGTCGTTATTCGAATCAAAACGTGATAACGCCAGCAGAAGCTTCCGATCACTGCATGTCGCAGCTCGTGGACGTTGGAGAGAGGCTGTTAGTGCTACAGCAAGTTCTCTAGGTACCATCGAGCCTTCGATGACCGGCTTTACTGCATCAGCAAACTCTCTCTGCCAGGCTTGACCGTGAGGCGGTTCTTTCTGAGCCCGTTCTCCAAGCTTTGTTGACACACGGAGATGGGCTATCTCGTGCAGCAGGGTGACCAGGAATGCGTACACGCTGAGATCTTCGTTCATGGTAATTCGATGCCAAGGCTCTTTGTGGCTCGGCGGGCGATGATCCCCAAGCTTGGTTGTACGGTGCGGCACAACGCGAACCTCAACTGGATGTTTCCGGAGAAGATCGTAGACATATCCACACGCTGCACGAGGAAGATGCTGTCTGATCACCTCATTATCGGACTCAGGTACCGGCAGGGATTGAAGCCTGGCATTCATGCCTCTATCTCCTTAGCCGGCTTGCCTCGAACCACTTTTCTCTGACTGCCATGGAAGCCGTCCTTCAACCTCCATCTGAAGTGCGAGACTCAGGAATGTTCGGATAACCACAATGAGCCCAAGCACCGTAACACTTTCGAGAGTAGGCGTTACTGCTACGGTCCGAATAATGTCAGCAGCAACGAGAAACTCAAGTCCCAGCAGGATACCTCTCCCAAGATCTTGCCTAAATTGCTTGTACTTGCCCAGCGGTACTGGGGCCGCGGTAAGAAGCCGGACGGTAGCCATAAAAATACCGGCGACTACCACGAGAACACCTGCAGCATCGATAACAAGACCGACTTGTTCAACAACATTCCGAAATATTTCTATACTCATAAATGTGTTACTCCAACCTTTGCCCTGTGGTGATTTCCACAAAAGACTTTCAAACAGAATTACTTGCTGGCCGGCAGTGATGCAATCCTTGCAATCAGTGTCGCTGGCAAAAGAATACCGCAGAGCCCTTCAAACGTGGAAACAGTGAGTGAAAAAGACCCAACTGGTACAAGGTCACTATACCCAGCTGTGGTCAGCGTCGCGTAGGAAAACCAGATGAAATCTACCCAGCGAACATTTCGGATACCTTCAAACTCAAGTGGCAATTGATACTCCCCCAATCCGCAGGCATGGACAAGACAATGAATTCCTGCGAACACCATGCCAAGCATGACAAAGCTTGCCACTCCACAGTAAATCCTTTGAGCAGAGGCAACACCCGCCTTATATGCTTGTCGAATGCAGAGGTATGAACAGAAGAGCATAACCACCAGAAAAATAAGTAGTGGCGCACTCGGAGCACCTGACTTTACTGGCCGAAAGAATAATGTCCACCCACAAGCGATCGAGCTGACACCCGCCAGCGTGTAGGTCAGCCGTTGATACCCAAGCGACCAAGTCGTCGCGATAGCAATCGAGAGGCTGATGATGACAAAAAGTGGTGGAGCTCGATTCTGTCCAAGGTCAAATATAGGCACTGATCCGAGGACAAGAATTTGTCCCAGAAAAATCATTGATCCATGACGATGAATTCGTGCCTGACGCTCGGGTTGTTGTACATGCGCACCGGGCTGACCAAACACATTACGCTGCCGCATGAGACTAAGACACCATTTTTTCACGAAAAAACTTCTTTCACTGCCGGTTCGAGATGCTCACAAAACATGAGATAAGCCGTAGCCTATCATTCTATTTGTTTTTCCTGACATCAGATATAGTGTCATCGATAGACATGAATCTAACTTATCATTGAGAATTATACTGCATGGCAACAAGCCTCCTTCTCCTTCTAGACGACATCACAAGCGCTCTTGACGACGTCGCGCTAATGACAAAAGTTGCAGCCAAGAAAACTGCGGGAGTTTTAGGTGACGACCTCGCGTTAAATGCAAAACAGGTCACTGGAATACCATCAGACCGCGAGCTACCTGTTGTCTTTCGAGTCGCGCGCGGTTCTCTTGTCAACAAGGCGATCTTGGTACCCACAGCACTTCTGCTGAGCTGGCTACTTCCTGAAGCCATTACACCACTGCTTGTCATCGGCGGTGCTTTTCTTTGCTTCGAAGGTGCAGAAAAAGTGCTTCACAAAATTACTACCAATGTGTTCCCCCACCACGGCAGCACCCAAAAACAAAACCCCACAAAAGACAGAGCAGCCAACGCAGACGAAACTTCACGGATACGTGGAGCAATCCGGACTGATTTTATTCTTTCTGCTGAAATTATCGTCATCACGCTTGGCGTTGTTGCGTCTGAGCCGCTGAGCACACGAGCAGGTGTTCTCGTGGCCATCTCAGTGCTCATGACCGCTGGTGTCTATGGGCTCGTTGCGGCTATCGTGAAACTCGATGACCTCGGGGTCCTGCTACTTCGCCAGAGTTATTCAGCGAGCCAATCTATCGGACGCGCGATTATTACTATCACTCCGTGGATCATGCGATTTCTGGCGATTGCTGGAACAGTTGCCATGTTTCTTGTCGGGGGAAGCATTGTGCTGCACAACATCCCCCCAATTCACCATGCAGTTACTCACTGGATTCATCAGTACACACCAGAAACGATCACTATTCTCATGACACTGGCTAACGGGCTTTGCGGAATTATCACTGGGCTCATCGCACTCGCAGTAGTTGCTGGAGCACGTGCTATGAAAGGCATCTAGACTTCAGCATTATTACAAGCCACCCCACTCAATCCGTGAAGGACAAAAGCCTGACCATTCGTTGACAGGAAAATATCAATGCACCAGCGACTACGATGATGAGGTGGACTTCGCTTCAGGATTTTCAACTCGAACGAGTAAATATGTCTTTGTTTCACCACCATCGAAATGGACTAAAACCTGAGTTTCATTCATTGTCAGATTCTGAATACCAGTTTCTA
>JABHNP010000278.1 GCA_018694455.1 Planctomycetaceae bacterium
AATGCGTACATGGAGTTAGAAGACAAACGTTGGTATGAGATCATCGTCCGCGTGAATCCGAAGGCAATAACAGTTTTGTTAGATGGAAAAGAACTCATTGAGCAAGAGAGAGCAGGACGGGAAATCTCTATTCGCCCCGAGATGTTTATGTGTGAGCCCCTTGGTGTTGCCACGTATGCGACAGCAAGTCGATTAAGAAATCTCCACTATCGTTTGCTTGATGATGAGAATCAGCAGCAGGACACGAGTGATGTCACACCATGAAAAAAAACGAGGCAGGATAGCAGCAGAGGCAGCTCGGCGTCTGGTTCATGGTGGAGATATCCGAAGGTCTTGTATTGGTGCAGCGAGGCGGCTTGCTCGTGAATGGGTGCCAGAAGATGAACTGCCCTCTTCGACTGATGTTACGCGAGAACTGTCGCGGCAGCGTCTGGTGGATGATGACGATCGTTCCGGTGGTCTTATGGCACTTATCGGTGATCGGTTCGATAAAATAGCTGCCTTGGTACGGCCGCTTGCAGCGGTTCGGCTTGATGCGACGCATCACCATGTAGCGACGCTATTAGACTTTACGCTGCTGTCTTTTTCATATGTGGAGCAAAGACGGCCATTTGATGAAGAGTTGCTGACCGCGTCGTTGCTTGTAGAAGCCGGTAGGGTGATTGATCGTCGGAGAGCAATCGAGGCAATCTTGGATGCCGCAGACGGCCTTGTGTCACCGCGGACGGTGTGGCTGATCGAAATGCGTAATGCTGCTATTGCTTATTCTGCTGGAACACTTGGGCACCGGGCAAGGCATCGCCTCGTAGCTCATGCAGATTTTGATGATGTGATGCTGCTTGCTGAGGCGGTACGAGCTGAAGACGCTGGTGAAGTGAACCGTCTGTCCCTTGATCAGGCTGTTGAGAGACTTCGTGCTTTAGGTAGTGCATGTGGTGGCCCACAAAGTTGTGACGCGCGGGATAGCTGATCCTGTGTCAAAGGAGAACGTTTAATGTCGAGAACACTTGACCTAGGCGGCTACTCACTTGAGGTAGTCGGACGAGAACTTCGGATGAAGCCGAATGCAGATGGGTATGCAGTTGCCTTCATGTGGGCATTCTTGATGGCTGTCTTGCTTGGCATCCAGTGGTGGTCGTTTGGTGAGTCTAAAGTTCCACGGCGGGTGGCTTTTGACAAACTTTCTGCCGAAGAGCAGGCTGGTTTTCTTCAGGCTGGGGTTGATGTGAAGCGTGAGGCGGAGTTGATCCAGCAACAGGTAAGTGAATTGCAGGCAGACTCATTAGGTGGCAGAAAAGTGTCGCCTGTGGTGATGGAAAAAATTATGAATTTGAATAATAAACTGATGAAAGCTGAGAAAAAATCGAAGGAGTTTGTTGTTCCTGAACTGCAACGTTCCCGTCCAATTTCTGCGATGGTGTATCGAATCTGTCAGGTTTTGTTTGTCAGCTTAGCTCTACTTCCATTTGCCATCCTCCCATGTATTCGGCCGAAAGTTGTCTATGAGGGGCTTCCGGGCGAAGGCGTTTTTATTGTGACACTCATTCCGTGGGTGTGGCGGTACCGGCAGGGGGTGGTTGGCTTTCACGCCATTACCCCAGCAGTAAAAAGAGAAGTACGCTTCTCAGGCAGGGGGGCTGAGAGGCAGTTTCATGATGCGGGTTTCCTTTGGATGATTCGACTTACGCCGCAACCGGTCAAATCACTTGAGATTGGGGAGAATGAATTCCGCATAATACTAAAATTGATGCCGGATAAGGGGATGGTGCGAAATCAGTTGCCTATGTATGTCCGAACCCCTATGCGGTTTTTTGAAGGAGTGACTGGACTCATACACGATCGAATTTTGGTCGAAGATACTGTCAATGTAAACACGGCCCTGGGAACCATGACAACACGGACTGAGGTGATACACACTGGATCATCCTGATATTGTCAGCTTTGGTACACGAGGCTAATACGGTGTCCGGCTAGCTCAATGATGACTGGTTTGCTGAATATTCACCCGAACAGGCCCTCGCCTATGGTGCTCTATGGTTCAACAGCCTACAGTGCAGTAGTGTCTCGCGAATTTGCGACTTTCTCTCTTAATAAAAAAGGTATAGGTAATGAAAAAAAACCAGATTTTTTTTCTGATAGCAGCATTTGCTAGTTTTGTATTGAGCGTTTCTCTATGGTTTCTCGGTGACCCTGCCGTGGCGAAGGAACAAGGGATTTTCGTTGGGCTATGGGTTCCTAGTATTCTCGCACTAGGCGGATATTTTAATGGATGATTTCGCACTCTTTGTTTGCGGTGTTGTAGTCACGCTCATTGCAGGAATGGGCGTGATTACATCCCAAGTTTTTATGGGTTACACCAAGTTTGTGAAGCAGCCACGAGAAGAAACGGAACAAAAGCGTAAGACTGAAGCGAGTCATGATTCGAATGCAAACGGGTAAGGACTCGACTGACACCTTACATAAGAAACATGTTTGTTTGAAAGCCGTGGCTGTTTCAGGAATGTTCACCGTTGCTGATTCGCCTCACTAAGAGGGGTGCAACTGTATTGAGAGCCTTTGTCGATCAGTTTGATCGGTATTCTATCGATACGAGAAGTTTCAGTGATACGCTCAGAGTAGTGTGACGAAAAGTGTGATGAATAGCAGGTGTGCGTTACTCGGCTATCAGACTCGGGTTAAGAGTCGAGTGTCGATTGGTGTCGCCGTGTGTTACTTTTCGAGCGAAGAAGACTTCTTTTTGTTTCGCGTCATGTCATCCCAGCCAGCCTTCAGTTCAGCGGGTGATACTTTTTCGTCATGGTTAGTATCAAGCTTCGAGAAACGTTTATCGGCGTTTTTAAGAAACTTTTCATTTCCCCCTTGCTTGAATTCCTCAAGCGTCATAAAGCCGTCCTTATTCGTGTCTTTCTTTTCAAACATTTTTGTCGGTGTCCATTTTTGGTCTTCATTCCTTTCAGCAGACATCACTGGTGTGCTCATGAAATACAAGCCAATTACCATACAGAAAATAGTTGATTGAAAATAAAGTCGTGGCATGACGGGTCCTCCTTCAGGCCTAAGTTATCATCGGTATTTTACTTAAAAGGCAGTGACGGATCTAGGGAAATTTCTTTATCGGTTTCATTTTAAATTTGTTGTAGTTTCAATCGCATGGGTCGGCAGTGGCAGAAAGTCGCTCTCACGAATCATCCATGCTTCGAGTGTTTCACGAAGCTTTTTTTCTGTGTCATTGGTCGATGGGTTCCCAGCAAGATTGTCAAGTTCCAGGGGATCATGCTCAAGGTCGTAGAGCTCAACAATCGGGCGAGGATTTTTAAAATAGAGTCGCTGATGGAGAGGTGAGAGTTGGTCTGTCGTATGGGCTTGCTGTATTGCTTTCCAAGCATCTTTGTGAGCCATGTCAACTGGCGTGTAGCTTCGGTCCGGTAATGCGTTGTAGATGTAGTGGAATCGGTCTGATGTGATTGAACGTGAGAAATCGAGGCCGTCCGTTCGTGTGATAGGTCCGAAGTGCCAGCCGCGTTCTGCGAAAACATAACGACGGCCATCTGATTTCTTCCCGAACAAGTCATCAGCAAAACTTTGGCCCGTCATTCCTTTTAAAGCTTTCATTCCACATACTTCCAGAATCGTTGGGCCCAGATCCGTGCCGCAGACAAGCGCGGAGGAGTGGGAATGCGCTGCCACATGACCCGGCCAGCGTATTAATAATGGTACGTGTGTGCCGCGGGCGTACAACGTGCCCTTACCGCGAAGCAGGGCCTCTCCATTGTCGCCCATGAAAATAACGAGTGTGTTTTCTTCGATGCCGCGGTCGGCAAGGAGTTGCATGATCTGCCCAAATCCACGATCCAATTCGCGCACCGACGCAAGATACCGGGCGTAGTCAACCCTGACCTCCGGCAAGTCAGGCCAGTCAGGTGGCAACCTCAATTCATTTGGATCAATGCCGTCGTAATCGACCGAAAATTTTCTATGTGGCTGGTTGAACCCAAAATAGAGAAAGAAGGGCTTGTTGTCGGGAACAGTATCAAGTGCGGCACTAACTCGGCTGCTGACTTGATCAAGTTGGTTACCTTTTGTTTTTGCACTACGAACAATGTGATCAAATCTTTTTTTGAGATTCTGCATGCCGGCATTCCGGAGGGCCGTGTCGATATGCTCAGCGTCCCGAATGCGACCATCAAGGTGATGATGGCGGCCGTCAAGTCCAACCCAGTACCCACCTGCTCGCAGCACATCTGTGAAAAATGGGGCATCGGCTTGAGCCGGCTGCGCAAACCGTGTGACACCAAGGCCCACGGGCGACCGGCAGGCAAAAATTGAAATGCGTGATGGTGCACATTGAGGGGCGGTTGTATATGCCCTATCAAATCTCATTCCCTGTTCAGCAAACTTCTGAAGGTTTGGAGTGATATGAAATCTTGTTGTGTTAATGTCGCCGTAGCAGCTAATGTGTGGCACGCTATGGTCATCAGACAATATGAGAAGCACATTTGGTTGAGACGTGTTAGCCATGAGGAGTGCGTTGGGAGAGCACGCAAGGCAAATGCAGATCATGCCGCGGAGCCAAGTGAAATAGAGCGCAAAGAGTTCTGTATGCATTCTGGTTTTCCAAAGGGCGTCGAGTACGTGCATGGTGTTGTGCCACCGTGTATAGCGTGACGGCATTTATTACTTTTTCTTTTTTTCAGTCAGCTTTCGCTTCGGACGGTTCGCATTCAGTCCGCCTGCAGGGTAAGAGGAAATTGCTTCCTGAAGTATGTTGCGGGCGGAATCAGGAACGGCTGTAGGGTTGGTCGCCGTGATGGGTTCTTTTTCAAGCACATCGGTTGTGGTGTCGTATAAGGCCCCGTTATTGTAGAGCTTGAATCGCTTATTCCGTGCAAAGCTGACTTCATAATGGCTGTATTTGTCATTGTATTTTGCAGATGACGGGCGAGGGAAGTAGTAGCAGTAAATCCAGTCACGTGTGCGTCCTGGATTGCCTTCACATTGTGGCCAGAAACTCCAGCCATCTCCGTCATCAATCTGTTTTGCGGGTAGCTGTGCTGCGTCGACCATTGTTGGGAAAATGTCAGAAAAACAGACAAGGCCATCGATGGTCCG
>JABHNP010000307.1 GCA_018694455.1 Planctomycetaceae bacterium
AGGCATTCTGGACTGAGCCGTTATAATCGTTGTTTGCTCGCCAATAGTGAGTCGCATAGACCTTTGAAACCAAACGGTTTCAGGCACGATAACCGTTTCGATTTCCGCGTTTCGATCCCCAATAAAAATGGTCGACCAGGATGAACAACGGCTGGCCCTGCGGTTTGAGAGCGTGACGTTCAGCAACTGCCTTGGGCCGATCAAATACTTCCAGCGAGCCAACTCACCGGACCCTAACTCGTCACCTGCATCTTGCCTGTTGTTAGCCTCATTGCCTACGACCAACGGCACGACGTTTCTTGGGAGGTCCAGTACAAGTGTTGTCGCCATTGCAGGAATACGCGGTAAAAGAAAACTGGACTGTCCATCACTATCGCCAGCACCTTGCATTGGGGGACGGTCTGCACGCGTCGGCATCACCCGGAGTTTTGCAATTATCCTACCGGCATCTGGTACCCATAACTCTATTGCGCCATTGGGTTTTCCAATAAAACCAACAGGCTGATCTTCGCCCTCAGACAATTCACTGTTTAATTCTATCCCAACTTTTTCCTGCGACCAATTGACTCGACTATCTGCTTCTCTTTTTTTATCTCGCAAAAGGATATTCTGAAAACTCGTCGTCCCGGGTGACACCCCAACCCCTTTCCCTCGACCCTGAAACCAGATGGAAACATTTCCAATCAGAGCACCTGACTCATCAAGCCTCAACTCATAAAGAACATGCTCAACGACCGGCTGCGGACCATCGGCAGTGCGACTGTTCTCAAGCGGTGCTATCTGTTGAACCGCATTCTCAAACTCCCCAACAGCCATAGGTATATAGCGATTCTCATCACGAACAATGTCTGAAAGACGACCCGCAGGCACATAGACACGAGAAAATAACAGCTCGCCTGATTCAGGAACGAGATCACCTCCGTTGTCAACAACTTCTACGGATTCATCAGAATCTGACCCAAGCAGAAGACTATGATTCCCTGTACCCGGGAGGCAGAAAACAAAAACGCTTGCGATGATAAAATTTCGTCGAAGCAGATTACAAAGGTGATGTCTTCTTTGCATAAACATCCTCAATCCGTTTCATCTCTTGCCTGTGACGATGCAACGGGAACCGCCGTCTGTTCAGTGGATGACCTCATATTAATGACGAGTGACTCCGGTGATCCGTTCCTCCTCAAACCAGAATGCCTCGTCTCCCATGATTCTAGTTCATATGCAGTGCGGGTACGGCTCCTTAATAAAACACGCCACCAACTTACCGCTCCAGCAGGGACCGCAAACGCGAGCCCTGGTAAGCTCGCCTGCAGAATACAAAAAGTTACTGTAGGCCAGATTGCCATCCCAGCAATAAAAAGAACCGCTGCTAAAAACAGGGCCGCTGCTGCCAGTCTCGGACGCAATGTCAAAACAACACCTGCTACAAGTGGAATTCCGCTTGAGGCCAAGATGAGCAACCACCGAGGGACAAAAAAACAACTTACACTGGATGGACTGCCGGCATCACAAAACACCATTCGGTGTTCAACAAAATCTTGAGGCATAAACAAGGTGTCTACGTTTAGTCTTTTGGGCAGATCGGCTTGTAGATTCACGGACGCTATTACCCACGATGCCAGGTTTTGAACAGACACAGCTGGAACCTGTCGAAAACCTGAGCGACTCCAGTCCCAGACTTGCTGACTCGTCCATCCTTCGGGGCCCCAAAGAAGGCTGGATCTATCGGGCACCAACACTTCCCACACAACACGACCATAGAGAGCAGACGATGGCATGTTAGGACTTTGGAACTCAAGCCAACCCATACCTGGCAACAAACCTGACAGCCAATTTTCTTTACGTGCCTGTCGAACTTCAACTTCAATGAGGTGGGTTCCTCTTGACTGACCTAAATCAAGCTCTACTTTTCCGGTGACTTTATCAGCTATCTTCCAAGACGAACTGTTCACTCTTGCTCGTGCTATCTGATTACCTTTTGGTTCACCCGATTCTTCTTCTATCAAGACAGGAAGGGTGAGTGCGAGAGAATCAGATGCACTCGTAACAGCCATCGCCCAGTAGTCTAATCTCATTGAGCCACGAAGCGATGTACGCACCCATGTTGCCTCGACAACGGTTTCACCAAGGAGAGTTCTCTGGCTTTGAGTCAGTGTCAAATCAATAGTGGCCTGCCCTTGGGAGGTATTCCATGTCCGGCCAAGTCCAATGGTTTGAAGATTTCCTTCTCGATTCCACAACTCGTCACGAACACCAACAGCAAGCTCTTCGATCGAGGAAAGTGTTACTGACTGACGACCAACAACTGCATTTTTAGGAAGAAGAATAGGCACAGAGACCGGAACTGTTACTTCCCCTGGTATTTCTGGCGTGGGCTGCTTAAACCGCGAGATGAGCTCACCAGACCCGAGTAACGGACCAGGCAAGAGCACACGCACAACACGCCAAGAAGGTTCGGTGCTATCCGACTTCGTGTTTTCCCCTAGCTCTCCCCCATCAAATTCACCTTCACTAAATTCGCTGATACCGGATGGGCTACTTATCACTTCAGGAGTCAAGAGAATGCCTTCGAAACGAGCTTCGATGCTACCTGTTTCAATGAGACTTTCTGGCACCATCCACTCGATAAACTGAAGCGGCACGTGAGCCACGTCTATACGCGTTGCCTGCTGCACAACAATCTGACGTAAACCGACGTCCACCTGTGCCGTGATTGAGGCCTCAATCTGCTGGCCAAGAATTCGGCGTGTGCCAACAAAAGTTGATTCGTTAGCCTCCACTCGATAGGACATTCTAGATATATCAGCAAAAGACTTGTCCGCCTGTGAGGCAACCTGACGACTCATACCAATAATTTGTTCCGTATCTGGAACTAGTTCGATATTACTTTCTGATGTAATCCCGACACGTGCAGGCCCAACAAAGTCAGCCTCCGGTACCGGCGTCTCCCAACGTACGACTTCACTATCTGGATCAATCCTTCGGCTACATCGAAGTTCAACCACTACCTCTCCGGCTATCGGCTTTGAAAATGGAACTGTAATAGATCCGGAAGATTCTGACACGGCTGCACTGTTAACTACACTAGAAGGACCTACCTCTTCAATGTCCCAATTAGGCAGGGAGATCTTCAACTGCTTTGCCGCAACACCACGGATTACAGCTTGCAGGCGAACAGAGAGTTCCAGCCGGTTTTTTGTCACGTGGTAGAGATATTCTGGCTCGACAACCAATCGACTTCTTCGAGCACGCACTCGCAACGGCAATGTCATTGGCTGCGAATCATATGCAAATGCCGCAACGAATTCTTCCGTAGACAGTGCTGCAGGTGCATCGATCTGCCGATTCCCAGAACGAGATTCCCACTCGACTGTCCAGTCATCATCGGCAAACACACTCACTTGGCCCCATTGCCGCCATTTCGGAATTTCATCAATAGAAAATCCTCCCACATCAATTGGTTTGGGGCTGGCAGAATCAACAGACCGTTCGCAAACGATCTCAAAAGAAGCTTTTCCTTCAACGGCTTTATCTATTCGAAGAACCGTCCGTGGATTTAAGGGAGAACCACTGCGGCTGAGTATTTTCGCATTGCTTCCTACAGACAGCAGAACTGACTGGGGTGGCAACTGCACAGTAAAAGACCTTTCGCCCGGCGAGAGATTAGCCAGGGCGAACTCGGCTTTGATATTTGCCAGTCTGCCATCGACCCGCACAATACTTTTCACCATAGACTCAGCTAATTTTTGAACAGGGACCTTTCGTGAAAGAGGCTCTTCGAGTTGTACGCGAGTAGCTCCTACTGCGCCTCGAATTTCAACAACACTACCCGCGGTATCGCCCTGGCCATCGAGAACCTGGACGGAGGGCGTAATAACACCGGCGTTGAAATTAACTACCGGATTACGTCGTTGTGTTTCTATGAGTATTTTTGAATCAGTAGCTGCTGGCAATGTAATGTCTATCTGGTCACGATCAAGTGATACATCGACTGGTATCTGACCACTCATGGTTACTGTATGACGTCTGCCAACAAAACTAATTTCCTCAGCATCGGTTACCGCCACGCCATCTTTTTCATTGACCCAAATCAGAAAACCTTCGTTTGAAACTGAATGATAATCAATGGCTTGTTGATATTGGTCAGACTGACTATCCATCTCAGCTTGTGTTCTATTAACTGGCAATGGATCAATCGTGACAACGACTTCGCCTTCTCCGATAATGGTTGGCGGTTCCGTAATAACGAGTTCAGGAAGTTTTAGCGGAAGCATACCCCAGCCAGGCCGAGTGCTCCGAACAACACACTCAAGGTCAACTGTAGCGTGAGTCACATCGCTTACGCTGACGGCTGGCAAAACAACTTTTATTCGTAGTTGCTCGAGGATCAATCCTGGCACTTCTGGCCGGGCGGGCAAACCGTCCCGTAACCGAACGAGATCCACAAAATCCCGATAGCGAAAACCTGGAACCGGAACCAAACGGCCTGAACTATCTTCAACGTAATATAAGTTAGGCTCTAGCTGCCTTACTTTCTGTGAATCTAACTGCCTTACATTCTGTGAAACCGCTTGAGTCTGATCGCCAACAGCCTCCTGACCGAAACACGAACTGTCCCACCGAAGACTTCCTAGCAACAAGATAAGAATGCCAGATGTGATGAAGCACAGCCGGCAAGGCACATAGCGAGTTGTTACCAAAGACATAAAACCACTTACTACAGCTCGGTAGAGAGTTGCATATCCTTCAATTTGCTTCGTTATGTGACTAACTGTGGCCAAGGCCTGATTCTTCCTGAACTTGCAAGGTGAAATCTAATACTACGCCCGCAAAGCCCGATGGTAACTTCTAACGGTTGCGCAAACTTCTACCTAATAAGAACCTACAACGATATTAACCCTAAAGACCAGCAAAACCTTGTTTTCTAGACTGTTTTTGGCACATAGACAGTGCATAAACCACATGAACCCTACTGTCGGCGCACTTAACCAACCAGCAAGTCATGCAGCCCGTTGGCAATTTTTTGATTTGCTCCAGCAACAAATGCAGGGCGGTCTAAGGAGACATGTGTTGGCGGGGGAACGTCAATTGTGTCGCGTAAATGGCGGCAAGGGACGATAGATGCCCCTGCCTCAGACGCAATCAATAAGCCGGCAGCGACGTCCCAACAAGCGATACTACGCACCCAAAACCCATCAAGCCTACCCGCCGCAAGATAAGCAAGATTAATAGCTGTGGACCCAGTTCTTCGTACCGAATGGACATGGGGAATAATCGAAAGAAAATCAGCCACAGCCAGCGACTCGCTGTCCACATGCGGGGGGAAACTTACTGCGACCAAAGCATCTGAAAGATGCGATGGATTTGTTGTGCAAAGAATTGTATTTTCGAGCCGAGCACCACCACCACGAATGGCGGTAAAGCACTCGTCTGCAACCGGATCATAAATCGCACCTGCTAAAATTTCATCCCGGTAAGCGAGGGCCACGGAGACACAGTACGCTGGAAATCCATGAACGTAGTTACTCGTTCCGTCGAGAGGATCAACCATCCATCGCAAGGGCGAAACATTCAGGTCTTGGTCCCCTTCTTCACCAATGAATCCATGGTTCGGAAATCGACTTAGTAAAATCTCCCGAATTGTTTTTTGCGAGGCAACATCTGCTTCTGTCACAAGATCCCTTGGCCCCTTAGCAGAAACTGCAAACCGACCTCGCCAATCTCGAAGCACGTCGCCTCCCGCTCGTGCTGCAAGTTCTGCAGTGTCGCCGTAGTTCTGGAGCAGTTTTCCAGCAACAATTTCTGAAGGAACTTCCATCTAGCTGCCTCTTGGGAGTTGGATATTTTTTCAAAATACTGTTTTAATTTTATTTATCAACTGCCTTAGGTTCAAAACAAAGACGTTTTCGAGGTGGCACTGAATTTCGTGGGCAAGGAGGTCGAGTCCGTGTGGAACAACAGGGACAGGCGAAACCACGAAGAACCGTACTCACTTATTACAAGAATTTTCTTGCGCATGAAGGCACCACGTTTCAATTACGCCTGTATAGGGATAAACTTATTCTGGCACCACCTAGAGATCACCGTATTCTCGCAGGTGCACATCGGTATGGAGCGAGGCTTGAGAGAATTGCGTCTCTTCTTAAAATCCTGCTGTCTCACCATATCAGCTCAGCCCACATGTTTTTCAAAATGGAAATCAAAAATATCACAACTCAAAAAATTAATCCAAATCTTTACAAAAACGTTATAGACGAGAAGGTGCTTTCAAATTGTTTTGAATGGGTTCAAAACAATGGCCCAGTAACGACTCGTGTAGACCTGCAAAAACCGAGTACGGGAATGTCGTTTACGGCTAATGGCACCTTGTTTTCAACGCTTAGAATCCTGGTTCCGGAGCCTTTTGTTACATTCAAAGATGGTTGGATAAGAGAGCACGACGCCACCGGTATCTATGCCATTAACGATGCACGTCAATTGCAAACAAGCGTCTTATGGCGACTCCAAAGTCCGTGGTGCCCAGCAAAAGATCTTGAGAAATCTATGACTGCAGAATTCATTGTCTCAAATCAGACTCTAAGAGAACAAAGTGATGGTGCACTTGCAATGGAATGCACGGTATTAGCAACATCAGTACGCACGGCACGATGGTCAATGGACACATTGGAATGGGAGACCAAACCGACGGCATTGCGGAACTACCGACGAGGCTGTGTTCATGAGGATGTGACCGTACAGTGTGTTCTGTTTGAGCTCCCGGGCCTGAAACAGAACATGGCACTATTTGCTCGAAGTGACGAAATTCATCATATAACTCTGACTGCAACAACTACCGAGGGGACAGACGCCCCAAAGGCACGTGAGTATGTACTCAAAAGCCATTTCTTCCCGACTATTATCGAGAAAGGCGTTCTACACCGGGGGCGATTTCTGGCTGTTTTAGGGCCACCTCAGGCAGAAAAAGACTGGTGTTCACAAACTGCCGGTGCATTCTCCCAACAGCCACCTCTTTTGCAGTAGCGGCATTTAGAGGGTTGCCGGTAAAGTCAGTCTGTCGAATGGAAGACTAGGCAAACCAAGCAAAGTTTAAGGGTGCCATCGTATCAGCCACGTGATTCATCGGACGATTGCGTCTAATGGTCCTGGCTCTAATGTCGCTGGCACTATTCAGAGGAGGAGACCATGTTCGATCTGCTCTTTGTTGGCAATCCAGCAATCGATAAAGCAATCGCTGAACCGGAAGATATGCCTCAATCACTCCTCGGGAGAATACGTGGGGCGACACTAAAAACACTTGAAAAAACATATCGACAGGCAATCGAATCTGAGGCACGAGGAATTGTACTTTGTGGTGAAATTTTAAATCCTGTTTACGTAAGCCCTGCACAACTCATTCAGTTGCGGGAACTTATTATTCAAGCAAGAGAAAATGGCTGCGAGACTATCTGGGTAACGCCAAACCCAATTGATGCAGAAGAGTTTCTCCGCATGCTTGGTGAGCCCAAAGGGCTTTCGTTCGCCACACCACTTCGCCCCTGGACCAAGACGATTCGTTCGACCACTGTTGAACTGTGGGGTGTTTTTAATGAAGAGGACATACATCGAATAGCTTCTCACGATCCCTTCGAGCCGCTCCACCGGCAACTCCTTGTCGGCTGGGATACCTCCCATGACATTGTACTTTCGACGACATCGAAAGTGTCATCCCGTCATCTCGCCCAGCCTAATACTCTTGCTATCTGGGCAACAGACACTCCTAGCTCTGCACCTTGTAATTTCTCTCCACTTCCAAGTGTTCAAGCACTCTGCCAACAAGACTCACACGACACGGGCTGCTATGGACTTACATTCTACAAGCCCCCCTCTTCAAACAACGACGACACACGGACACATAAAGGCTCGGGGGATCTGTGGAAACAGCTTCCGATGAGTGAAGTCATCTGGCGAACCATTCGTATCGAGTCCGCTGATGAAGATGTTGAGGCATTATCACAACGACTTTGGGAATCCTGCGAATCCTTCTTGGGCCATACATCAGAAGATGATGAAATTGATGTAGCAAATGTTCGTCCACTGATCATTGTCGACTGCCGTATCGCATGCGGCACAAGTATCCAACGGAGACTAAAGGTCGGTGAAATTGTCCCAGAAGTGAAAAGAACTCTTCGGGAACGCTGTGCCGCAGCGTCACCACATATTTGGATACAAAGCATTTCTGCGGATGCTGAAGAGTCGCTAGCAGCTCTTGGTCGCAACCGATCTGGGGGCAGGCCAGGATCGAGCAACTCTTTTACTTCTGCGCTCGCAGATCTTGTTACAGATGCTGAAGAAACTGATCCTCCTGAGCTACGAACTGAACGCGAAGCAGGCTGGCTAGCACTTGAACTTCTCGAGAGTGAATAACTAACGCTGCAATCACATAAAAAAGGTACGCAAAATACCAAGCACAGCTGCCTTCTAAGGAACCTTATCCATGCACATTGAGAAACTGGAAATTGAACGCTTCGGCGGTCTTCAGCAGGTCACCATCGAAGACCTTGGACAAGGTATTGAAGTCATTCATGGCACAAATGAAATTGGCAAAACATCGTTACTTGAATTTATTCGTGGCATCTTCTTTGGATTTGAGAGCTTGTTCAGCCGCGGCGTTCTTGACCCGAGAGTTCCCTGCAGCGGTCGCCTTACCGTAACCACCGGAAAAGGGCCGCGTGGCAAGCGAGAGCAACATCGTTTCGTTATTGAACGCCGTCACGAGGGTCCCAATATCGCAACGCTCACAAGAGAAAGTTACGAGGATGGTATCGTCGGAATTGGTGGTGATGAAGGAGATGTTGTCACAGTAAAACAACTGGATGGCAATAAGAACAAAGTCCAACGCATCTACCTGCAAGATCTCGTAGGTGACATCGACGAAGCCACTTTCACAAATGTCATGGCATTTGGTCTCGATGAGTTGCACGAACTTCGTACTTTGGAGCCTGAAGGCTGTGGCAGCCGATTATATGAGCTTGCAAATGGACTTGACCGTTCGAGAGTGGCCGAAACAATTCGTCAAATCGATGAGGCTATTCAACGGCTTGAACAGGGAGATGATGAAGGTACATCTCGTCAACATCTTGTGAAGAAACGGAACGAATTACTTGAAGCTACGAATACAAACCATTCCCAGTTTTCTGTTGGTGATCTCTTTATTCAACAAGCACAGCTGCAACGAGAAACGGTGAGTCTCGAGAAGGCTTTAAGTAGTGCCAGTGCCCTAGAAAAATCCGTTCGTCAAGCTGTGCCTCTACACAAACTACGGAAATCCTGGCAGGAAGCCATTGATGGACTTGAGTCGCTACAAGCAGTTGCCTTAGTTCACCCTGACTACGACGGTTGGCAGCACGATGCGAAACAACGAAAACATGTCTTTCGAGTTGTTCAAAAACGTCTTAAAGAAAGACGTCGATTGGCTCGGCAACTTACCGAGATCGACACTGAGACAAGTATTTGGCAAAAGAGGGTCGAAATTAATGGTCTCTTGGACGACCGCCCTCAGCTAGAGCGTTTGATTGCCGATACGTCCCGGATCGAAGCTCACGCGAGGCTTGCAGCCCGCCGTTTTGGTGAGCAAATCGGATTATGTGGGCTGACAAAAGTTGTGTCTATTGAAAACCCAAAAGCAGAAGACACCACGATGGGGGTTCTGTTGCCCGAGGGATTGTCGCTTTCATTTGCCCCATTGCGCAGTCGGGCCCATAGCTGCAAACGTGCCTCACGGACAGTTGCTCGCGCTCGCAAACAACTCACCCGTGCAAAGTCTGCACTTTTAAAGGCAAAACGGCAGCAGATTGAAAAAACTGGCAATGTACTTGAGGGTCCAAATCTTACTGCTGCTGTTGAAGCCGCTACGGAACAGTCTTCGGTGATTCGAAAACGAATACGGTCTGGCGAACGAGTAACAGAATTACAACAGACAATTGCACAGCTTGAAAACGAACTGGGCAAGCAACTCGCAGGCCAGGTGATGCCACTCAGTTGGATACTTGGTCTTGGAAGTATTTTTGTTGTGGGGGCAGCCATGCTTCTGTCTGGGCTCCTACTACCATCCGTTGCAACTGGCCCACTTGCCTACGTCATCGCCGCCCTTGGTCTAGCGGGAACCGGCATTGCTTCTGTGATGACCTGGACACTCGACAGATCCTCAGGGACACGCCTGGAAGAGACGCGTCGCCAGCATTCACTTGCCCGCAAACAGCATGATGATATGTCGCACGAATGTGATGCGCTTGACGCAAGAATTTCAAAATTTGAACACCGACTTCCGACCTTCAACACAGAACCGCCTAATTCGAAACAAGAATCTCACCCCTTCTCGGAATCCACTCTCGAACGACGTGCAGCACACGCGGATGCTGAAATCAGTCGACTTGAACACCTGTCGATGTACGAGGGGTCTATTCACGTTCACAAAAATCGCATTTCCAAATCACGTGAGTTATTGAAGGCGGCTCTAGGTCGACAAAAGAAAAGTATTACACGGTGGCAGGCATCACTTGAACGGCGAGGGCTACCTAACACGCTGAGCCCATCTGAAGTCTGGCGGATTAGCACACACCGCCATGAACTTCTTACACTTGATGATGATCGCCGCCGACTTTCTGATGAAGCCCGCCATAAGCGAGAGGAATTAGCTGCCGCATCACGACGAATTGAGGCGATTCTTGTTGACTGCGAACTGGTTCCAGAAGGAACTGCATTAGATCAACTACAGCAACTTGAAGACCTTCTGTACAAGCAGCGTAAAATACAGGAACAAAAGAAAACATGCACACGAAAACTTGAAAAATCAAGAACCAGGCATCGGCAAGCTATTCGCCAACTCAAAGCTTGCGACCGTACGCTTAAGGCACGCTTAGAGCGATGGGATGTGGATAACGAAGAAGACTTTCTTAAAAAGACGGACCGCCGACCTTACTTCGAGAACCTTGAACAAGAAGCTCGCATTGCAGAACGAACGTGGCACGATGCGAGGAGCCGGTTCACTGACCCAAAACTACTCGACAAATGGATTGATCAGTTGCCAGAAATATCTCTTGACCAACGCCTAAATGATGCCGAAACGGCCACCAAACAACTTCATGAAAGCTTGAGACTTCATCAATCCAGCCTGATTGAACTTGACCAGAAAATACAAACTGAAACAAAGAATAATGGGCCCGAGACCTCACAGCGACAACTTGCTGCCGTAGAGGCACAAATTGCAGCACATGACCAACGCATTCACCTGCTTAAGTGCACGCGTCAACTTTTAGAGCGCACTCGAGCGGAAGTGGCAAGGCATCATCAACCAGCTGCACTGATAGAAGCATCACATTGGTTATCTCGACTTACAGAGGGGCGATACACCGGGATCACAACAGCAGCAGAGGAGGCGAGGCTTGATGTCCATGATACTACTGGCGTAATCTGGAATCCGGAACGACTTAGCAGGGGAACTCGTGAACAGGTTTTTCTCGCCCTGCGACTTGCCCTTGTTCGTGATCTTCATGAACAAGGTATTACACTCCCCACCGTAATGGATGATGCATTAGTAAACTTCGATGATCAACGCGCCCAAGCCGCATCGCGTACTCTTGCCGAATTCATGAATGACCGAAATGGTGATCACCAAATGCTTGTTCTTACGTGCCATGCTCATGTCGCAGCACTTTTCCAAACTGCAAAAGCAACCGTACGCACACTTGGAACAAAACAGCTAACTAATAGCCAATTAGCACTCGCAGACACCTCAACGCAACAGTCTTGGCGAGCAGAAGAATTTTTCTTTGGCGATAACAAATAAATATATTAGCCGCTCGTTGCTATGAACTTTCTTCAAATCCTTGGGGAATACGTTCCCTGACTAATGAGAGGTAGCGTGCTCGCATCCCACCGAGAAGCAGACCAAGGTACGCATTTCCTCCGAGTGAAAGAAAAAGAGCAACAAGAGACCCAACTAGTAACGACCAAGGCCTCTGCTCCTCATCTGAAATCACCTCACTCCCCTCTTCAGCCACCCCCTCCGGCTTCAATAATGGTGTCTTAGCACGCCCCGCAGCTTCTATAACAGTACGTTCAACTGACGCAGGCCATTTATTAGCGACATAGATACACACTCTTCTGACATCACGTTCGTCGTCTGGAATATCGCTCGTAAAAGTGTAGGGGCTTTCACTAGACACCAAGTCGGGCTCAACCCGAACTAAGTACTCTCCGCCACCTTCATCGGTCGGTACAAATGCTGTTTCAATTCCCGTAGCCAACATTGCTGCTGTTAGTGTTAGTAGTTCAATAAACATCACGGCACCTTACGAAGAAGTTATTTGAAATTCTGCTGGTTCACTTTGTAAAAAAACTAATCAAAATTCACTTTCCTGCGAGGCTGTTGCCTTCGCTCGTTGGCACTTGGTCCGAAAGCGTATCAAGCTCAGTCTGCAACATAGTGAGAGCTGCTTGCAAGAACGCAACTGCAATAGGGCCAACAAAAATCCCTATGGGGCCCAACGCAGCAACTCCCCCAAGAATACTCAACAATGCGAGGAGAGGATGAAGCTTTGACTGTCCCTGCAAAACATAAGGCTTAATGATGTTATCGACTGTTGAAACAACTAAGCCCCCCCACAACGCAAGACCGAGAGCCGCCCACGTACTTTTAGCAAAGAAGAGGAGATACAGACTTGCTGAACCCCACACCGCCGCAGCTCCAACAAAAGGAATGAGTGCGCCAAAAAAGGTGAGCAGTGTCAGAAGAAAGACTGCTTGTAACTCTGCAACATAAAAACCAAAACCTGCCAAGATAGCTTGTACTATGGCAGCCAGTAACGTTGAACTTACTACTGCACGACTAACCTCTTCAAATTCTGTTAAGAATTGCCATTGATAGCGTTGATCGAGAGGAATCAATCGGGTCACTGCAGCGAACATTCTTGCACCGTCCGCCAAAAAATAAAATAGTGCAACCGTCATAACAATCACACCGATAACCAACTTTGCAATAACAACTGGAGCGCGAGCCGCAATTGGACCAAAGACGTCTTCGGCCATTTTTTTTAAATTCGTATTAATTTCATCAGCTGTGAGTTCAAGACCTGTTGTTTCATTTACTGTTTCTATGAGGCCAGAGAGTACTGTCGGATCGAGACGAATCCCTGTGGGGCTCTTTACCATTGCAACAGCATCGCCGCCTGCCCGTACGACAAGCAGAGCAAGAGGAACAAGGACTATGATCAAAACAAACCCTGTTGTAAGGCCGGCAGCAAACCACTCCTGCACACCTAACTTTTGCCGTAACGCCCTGAACATTGGACCGAATATCACGACAAGCATTGCCGCGAGCAACAGCGGCAATAAAAACGTGGACATTACTCTCAGTGAAAGCAGCCCGAATATCACAACAAGCCCGAGAATTACACCGAGAGAAATCAGACGTGTCATGATGATTCGAAACTCTGGAAATACGCGTATTACAGGCAATTTTTCAAGCACCAGCTTCCGATTGTAAACCGTTCTCCAGCAAAATGGGGGAAATTGATATTTTTCGACTCGTGGCACACGGTTATCCCGTGCAATACTACAAATAAGAGTTCGATCGCTGCCTGACGGCGGCCTTAGCCCACCGCTATGTAATCTGCATGACGTCAATCCGCCCCACCAATCACCCTCAAGTTTCGCTCGTTATTCCAATCCGTAACGAAGCGGGTAATATTGGCCCACTCATAAACGAGATTGAGGAAACCTTAGATACGGCCGGCTTCTCTTGGGAACTTATTGTTGTTAATGACGGTTCAACTGATGAATCTGTACACGAAGTATCCTCTATCTCGGCCAGCTCCTCACGGATTCGGTTGATTCATTTGTCAGAGGGTCATGGTAAATCGGCTGCTCTATCCAAAGGGTTTGCCAGCGTACACGGTGAAGCTGTTGTCATGCTTGATGGTGACGGCCAAGACGATCCGGCTGAAATACCGAAGATGCTCCTGAGACTTGGTATCGCACCAGTTGGGAGTGAAGCGTTACCTGCAGAGGCCGATCTGGTCAATGGCTGGAAAACACCAAGGCTTGATCCTTGGCACAAAACCATGCCCTCCCGAGTATTCAATCTACTCGTTAGTTGGCTCACAAATTTATCGCTGCATGATCATAATTGTGGTCTGAAAGCGATGCGCCGTGAAGTCGCTCAAGATCTATCACTCCCCACTGGAATGCATCGGTTCATACCCGTTTTAGTGGCATCTTTAGGAGGTCGGATTGTTGAACAGCCAGTTCATCACCGCCCACGGACGCAAGGAGTGTCTAAGTATGGTGTCGGGCGTTTCTTCCGCGGACTCTTTGATCTCGCTAGAGTGTGGCTCCGACTACAAACGGGGAAACT
The DNA here is from genome assembly GCA_018694455.1 of Planctomycetaceae bacterium. GTDB lineage: Bacteria > Planctomycetota > Planctomycetia > Pirellulales > UBA1268 > UBA1268. The sequence goes on from JABHNP010000307.1 coordinate 14,390, forward strand.
TAACACTCAAGCACAACCACCATCATCAAACGAGTCTGCGACAACTCTTCGTATATTTTTCTATGGACTGTTAACAGTTATTGCGTGCTGTAGTGTTCTTGGTCGGATTACCACAATTACAACCGTAGATCGAATCGCGCTTGAAAAAAGATTAGTTCAGGAAGCTGTCAATAGGCGGCTAGTGAGCTCTACGACACAGATGACACCCATCGAAGAGCAGGCCTTGCGACAAGAAATGACTGATCGCATACGTCGTGAGAAAGGGCTTTTCAGGCCATTCCTTTCGGCGAATGATCGAAGCCGTTGGCTCACGATCCGAAGCCTTGCAGAACGCGGGACATTTGCAATTGAAGATTTTGCCGCGGAACCGGGATGGGATACGATTGATGCCGTAGTTCACCCCGACAAAGATGGCGAACTACACCTCTATTCGAGCAAACCACCGCTTCTTTCGGTCTTACTTGCGGGGCCATATTGGCTTGCCACCCGGATGACCGGATGGACTCTTGGCGACCATCCCTTTCTTCTCGGACGTATCATGTTGTTCTTTTACGGCATGCTGCCTCTAGCAATAGTCATTACCATGTCTTGCTTTTGTATTGAACTTGTTGGCGAGACCGACAGAGGCAGAATCTGGTCTGCAGCATCTATCGCCTTTGGAACTCTACTCACCACATTTGCGGTGGCTCTCACAAACCACTCTTTCGCTGCAGCATGTGCCGCCACAAGCCTCTACTGCGTTTTACTCATTACCAAAAGAAATGCTCGAACTTGGCAAATCTTTGCAGCGGCAGGATTAACTGCTGGTCTCACGGCAGCCTTTGATCTCCCTGCTCTCGCTTGGACTGCAGCAGTTATTGGAATTCTGACTGCCTTTGATTGGCAACAGGCATTTCGTGCTACTGTACCTGCTGTGCTTACTGTTTTTCTTGCTGCCATTGGTACGAATCTGGTCGCTCATGGCACCGCCTGGCCTCCATACGCTTACCGCGACACGCCGAACCAGTCTGAGGTATCTCGCAGCCCCCCTAACACAAGTGATTCAGTAAATCAGTGGAATCCAAACAATTGGTATGACTATCGATTCAAAATGCCCAATGGGCGAGTCATTGAAAGCTACTGGCGATCACCAAGCGGAATCGACCGTGGAGAACCATCAATGACACGATATGCCTTCCATGCTCTTATTGGACATCACGGAATATTTTCACTTACACCTCTATGGCTGCTAGTTGTTCCAGGACTCTTTATCATGCTCCGCAGATGGGGAGAAGGATGGCAGATGCTATCCGTAGCAATTTTTGCTGTTTCGCTTACCGTGGTAGTTTTTTACCTGACTCGACATCCTTGGGATCGCAATTACGGGGGGACTACGAGTGGGTTTCGCTGGGTTTTCTGGATGGCACCGCTCTGGATCACCGCTCTTACTCCTGCAGCTGATCGGTTGTCTGCCAACAAAGTAGGGTGCTGCTTTTTACTTGTACTACTCGGTCTTTCAGTGCTGTCGGTTGCCGCACCCACATGGAACCCGTGGACGCACCCTTGGCTCTATCAATTACTTGAGCATATGTAGTGGCAGGCGAATTTAAATACTCCGATGAGACAGGGCTTCGATTTAATCCGTACACCAAAACGTTAAAAACAATAAAACTTTAATGCTGCTGACCATAGAATGGCAACAAATGTTCAAGCGGCTAACATAATTACGGATAAATAGCGCGAAGGAAATTTTCATGATGCCGCAAACTAACCCAATACGAGTATTCGTAATTGATGATCACGAAGTTGTGCAGCAAGGCATTGCTGCACTTTTATCCACCAGCCGTATTGCTATCGTGGGTAAGTCACCGTCTGGAGCACAGGCAATGGAATTTTGCCGAGAACTTCAACCCGACGTTATTTTACTTGACATAAGACTTCAAAACGGAGAAGACGGTCTCTCCTTCATAAAGCCGCTTCGGGAGGCATGCCCGAACTGTAAAGTAATTGCATTCACGGCTTTTAATAGTCCGACTGCAATAGCACGTGCTGCCGCTGCTGGTGCAACTGACTTTTTACTCAAGACAACAAAGAAAAGTGATTTATGTTCTGCAATAGAAAACGCATCAACAAATTCCTTGTCTCATGCTGAGAACAAGCTGAAAACTCTTACGGCACGCTTAGCAAAACGGTCATTACCGCCAAACATCGACATCCCACTAACACCGAGAGAATTCCAGGTTTTGAAAATTATTTCACTGGGACTCTCTAATCAAGAAATCGCAGACTCCCTTGGCATCAGTATCGAAACCGTAAAAGAACATGTGCAAAATATTCTGCGAAAACTTCAGGTGAAGGATCGCACGCAGGCGGCAGTATGGGCAGTCCGGCAGGGGTTTGATAATTTCTGATGACGAACTGATATCCGCACAGCGTTCTATACAATCTGAACTCAATTTTCTTACATTCCTCTCAAGCGGGGCAGATGCGAATGGCTGCCAGCAATTCATTTTTGTGAACCGCATGTAAAGCCAGTGTCTCTGCCTAAGAATGGCAAGAAGCGAGGCTCACCATATCGGACGGCCCCGCTGTTGCAAGAGCTGCGGCCGTATCTGACACAGGCGTTCGAGGACGCACCCGAAGGATCTGGATATCGTATTGGCAGATACAAGGAGCCGGATCAAAACCTACGCACACAACTGTGCCGCATACTTCGTCGTGCAGGCATCCGGCAATGACCGAAGTTGTTCGTCAATCTACGCAGCAGAGAGACGGAATTAATCAGTAAATTTCGGCAGCATGTAGTGTGTAAATGGCTAGACAACTCACCAAGTTTGCCAGAAAACATTATCTTCAGGTAACCGACCAACACTTTGCATCTGCCACAGAATCAAAAGTTGCCCAGCAGATTGGTGAATTGGGGCGTCAGAGTGTGCCAACCAAATTTGGCAACACTGAAAACGTAGGTATCGACGGCGCACACGAAGATAAACAGTACCCCGTCCAGGACTCGAACCTGGAACCCTCTGATTAAGAGTCAGATGCTCTAACCAATTGAGCTAACGGGGCATCTCACCAAAATTTACCTGTCGTCTGACCGAGTGGCAAGGGGCGGCCCTCTCTCTCGAAAAGCGAAACTTTCTTAAGTTCTTGATCCCACATTGAGTGTATTGATAGAAGCAGTTACATTCGTCAACATCAGACACTATTCAAACGGAGACTTTTACATGGGCCGGTATGATGGAATGAAGGGCCTTGTCCTTGGCGTGGCGAATGATCACTCTATCGCTTGGGCAATCGCAAAAGAATTACTTGCCGAGGGTGCCTCGATTGGCTTTAGTCATCTCCCAGACAGGCCTGATGACCAACGTCAACGTAATCGTCGACGCGTTGCCTTACTCACTGATAATGAGCCAAATGCAAAATTTTTAGTGCCTATGGATGTGTCAAGTGACGAGCAAATAGAAGCCGTCATGAAGAAAACACAAGAAGAGTTCGGCACTATTGATTTCCTAATTCACTCTATAGCATATGCCCCATTGGCAGATCTCAAGGGCGAAACCACAAACTGTAGCCGAGACGGTTTTCGTCTCGCAATGGAAACAAGTGCGTACAGCCTGCTTGCTGTTGGTCGACTATCTCGAGAAATACTTGCTCAAAATGCTTCAATCCTAACTCTCACCTATTTTGGTGGTGAGAAAGTTGTGCCCGGGTACAACATCATGGGTGTGTGCAAAGCAACTCTCGATGCCTGCGTGAAATATATGGCGTTTGACCTTGGCCCTCAGGGTGTTCGTGTAAATGCAATCAGCGCTGGCCCCCTACGCACTCTCGCAGGCCGTGGTGCTGGTGTCGAAGATATGCTCGGCTTATATCAGCATATGTCCCCAATGGGACGAAATATCACCCACGAAGAGGTTGGGAAATCTGGTGCTTGGCTTGCGTCACGGGACTCGCTTGGTATTACCGGTGAAATTCTCCACGTTGATGCGGGGTATAACATCATGGGATCACCAGGCCGATTGCTCGACCTCGTTCCGAAACAAGAATAATCCGCTTGAAGTGTCTACAACAACTCGTATCGTCGCTGTACTTATTATCCACAAACAACGAGTACTTGTAGGTAAGCG
>JABHNP010000248.1 GCA_018694455.1 Planctomycetaceae bacterium
AGAGGGCACGTCCTAAAACGCTGAGTAACAATGTATTCAAGATTGCCTCCGCGTAGTACGAACCAAACAGCCAAGTCAACAAATCAAGTTAAGCACTTATAGTAATCTGACAAAACCCTGAGATACGGGCATGCAGACCGAGCAAAGCCTCAGAACGCCGTTGACGAAATATGGCCATGCACACTATGAAGACAATAGAAAACACACAACAACGCCTACACGAGATAAGCAAGGCACTCGAGAAATGCTCGATTTATCGGCAGTGACACTCCTTTGCGTCGATACCCGATCACCAGAACTTGCACTATGGGCAATGAAACGATGCATGAGCCACGCTCATTTTGCAAACGCCGTGTTGATGACAGAACTGGCCAAGGTGCAGACTCTCTCGAACGATGGTATTGAATACGTGCAATGCCCAGGCATGTCTTCGACACGCGAGTACTCCGAAGTAATGCTTCGTGGAATCGCACCATACGTCTCAGGGACTCACGTGCTTATCGTCCAATGGGATGGATTCATCCTTAACCCAGACCTATGGGACTCGTCTTTCCTGAATTACGACTACATCGGAGCAGTCTGGCCACAACTCCCAAAGACACCTGTGGGTAATGGCGGCTTCTCTCTCCGTTCAAAAAAACTCCTCGATGCATTGCACCATCCTGACATTATTATCGAACACCCCGAAGACCTCTGCATATGCGTCACAAATCGACAAAAACTCGAGGAGGATGGCCTGCGATTTGCACCCCCTGAGGTTGCCGAACGGTTTTCTGTCGAACGAACGTCATGGCGATATTCTTTCGGATTCCACGGCTTCTTCAACTTCGCAAATGCATTGTCAGAAAATGAACTTAGGGAATTTATAGCCAAGGTGCCCACGTCGTGTTGTGGGGGAGTTGATTCATACGACCTGATCGACGACCTCCTTCGCAAAGGAAACACAGAAGCCGCAACAGCTCTCTTTCGAAAATGCCGTTGGAGACGGAAGTCTTCAATGCGTTTCCTAACCGCCTGGTTCCGCGAAAACATGCGTTTCAGTGGAAGATATTAGGGTTCTATTCGTCTTGGAATCTTGCTATTTTCCCCCTCGGCTCTCCCAGCTTGCACAGCTCACCAAAGCAGTGAGCCTCCACAACTAGACATTTACTGAGAAAAATCTCCAGAAAAACCAATGACACAAGACACTCCCAAGCCGAAGATTTCCGATGTCGTCCTGAAACCACTCAATCGATTTGGAGATGATCGTGGGTGGCTCATCGAACTCTATCGAGAGGATGAACTAAGTGAATCAATTCACCCCGTCATGGCATACATAAGTCAGACCCTCCCAGGAATTGTGAGAGGACCTCACGAGCATCATGACCAGACTGACTATTTCGCCTTTATAGGGCCAAGTGATTTTGAGCTTACGCTTTGGGATGCGCGGCCTGACTCACCAACTTTTGGAGTGAAGACGCAAGAAATATACGGTGATTCAAACCCCTATGCCGTTTCTATTCCTCCTGGAGTAGTTCATGCATACAAAAATATTGGCACACAGCCCGGGTGGGTTTTTAACGGACCGAACAGGCTCTACGCGGGCTGGGGAAAGAAAGAGCCCGTAGACGAAATACGTCATGAGCTTGATGAGAATTCTCAATATCGTGTTGACGCTGATCAGAACAATGCGGCCTAGAGGGATATATTATGTCGAGTACCGTAAAAGGAATTGTTCTAGCGGGTGGGTCCGGAACACGGCTCCACCCGATGACGCTGGCAATTTCTAAACAATTGCTGCCAATTTATGACAAGCCCATGGTGTATTACCCTATCTCTGCGCTTATGCTTGCTGGCATTCGGGATATTCTGGTCATCTCGACCCCACATGACCTCCCCCACTTCGAGAAGCTTTTGGGTGATGGTTCACGTTTTGGCGTCTCGCTTTCCTATGCTGAGCAGCCAGAACCGGAGGGACTAGCGCAGGCCTTCATAATTGGCAAACAATTTATCGCTGGAGATCGGGCCGCGTTGGTACTCGGTGACAACATTTTCTACGGACACGGCTTCCAAGGTGTTCTACAGAAGGCCGAGAGTCGAGAAGATGGCGCAACCGTGTTCGCTTACCCGGTGACCGACCCGGAGCGATTCGGTGTTGTTGATTTTGATGCCTCCGGAAAAGCGATTTCTCTCGAAGAAAAGCCCCAGAAGCCCAAGTCGAAATACGCCATACCTGGCCTCTACTTCTATGACAATCACGTCACGGAAATCGCCAGCCAGCTTAAGCCGAGTGCCCGAGGTGAGTTGGAAATAACTGACTTGAATCGCTCGTACCTCGATCAAGAAGAATTGTATGTTGAGAAACTTGGGCGAGGCTTTGCGTGGCTTGACACTGGCACGCCAGAATCACTTCTTCAGGCCTCGTCATTCGTGCAAACAATTCAAGAACGGCAAGGCCTTAAGGTCGCTTGCTTGGAAGAGATTGCTTTGTCTCTTGGCTATCTGACGCCGTCTGAAGTGACTGAGGCAGGATCTCGTATGAAGAGTGACTATGGGAAATACCTTGTGGAGATCGCTGCCGAGGCAGGATCGCAACCCAAAGCCAATCATGGAATGGAAAAACAAAAAGATAGTGGTGACTGGGGTGACAGGTCAGTTGGGCAGCGAGATCTGTCGAATGCTGGGGCCAATCGCCGTGCCGCTGCCTAGGCGTGTAGCTGACTTAAATCAACCTTCAGTTGTTGCAACTGCTATAGAACAATTGCGCCCAGACGCTGTTATTAACTGTGCTGGCTGGACAGCGGTTGATGACGCAGAGGCCGCACCAACCGAGTGCCATGCCATAAATACTCTCGCTGTCGGTGAGATTGCAAAAGCCTGCAACAACATCGATGCCACGCTCGTTCAAATGAGTACCGATTACGTATTTGGTGCTGACAAGAATCGTTCTAATCCTTTTTCTGAGACCGATACACCAGGTCCTTTAAGCGTGTACGGATTTAGCAAACTGGCTGGCGAAGAGGCCGCGACAACCGCCAATCGTCATCTCGTGATCCGAACCTCAGGGCTCTACTCGGCAGGTGAGGCTGGAATTGTTCGGGGGCGCAACTTTGCCGACACCATGCTGTCGCTCGCAAATGATCACGATGTGCTTCGTGTTGTAGGGGATCAACAATGCACACCAAGCTATGTGCCACATGTTGCTAAAGGTGTCCTCGAGCTATTAATGCTTGGCAGAAGAGGTATTTTTCACGTAGTCAATAATAACTCAACAACATGGCATGGCTTTGCCAATGAATTGTTTCGGCTTGCTGAAAAAACAAACTCTGTTGCTAAAATTACAACAGACGAATACCCCACAGCTGCAGAACGGCCGCTATACAGCGTGCTTGCTACAGAAAAATTTGGCTCAACAACCGGAAGCCCTTTGCCAGACTGGAAAGTAGGTCTCAGAGAATATGTACAAGCACGTAACGCACAAAATGTAGGTTCGGGAGAAACAAAATGCACCCAATACTCGTAACTGGTGGAGCTGGATTCATTGGAGGTGAATTTATTCGCCAGTGGATTTCAGAAGAGTCTTCTCCCGTAATCAATCTTGATAAGCTCACCTACGCAGGCAATCTCGATTCACTGGAAAGCATTGCCAAGGATCCTCGTCACATTTTCGTGGAAGGCGACATCGGCGATTCTGAATGTATACGGCAAATACTTCAGGAACATCGGCCTATGGCTGTTGTGAACTTTGCTGCCGAGAGTCACGTTGACCGCTCCATTGATGGGCCAGCTATATTCGTCGAGACGAATGTTCTTGGAACTTTTCGGCTTCTCGAAGAAGTGCGACAGTTCTGGAATACACTCCCTCAGCCTGAACAGCAGCAGTTTCGTTTTGTGCACGTATCTACCGACGAGGTGTATGGATCACTGGGTGATGATGGCAAATTTCTAGAAACAACGCCTTACGCTCCCAACTCCCCATATTCTGCATCGAAGGCCTCAAGTGATCATTTCGTGAGGGCGTATCACCATACGTATGGCCTGCCAACAGTAACAACAAATTGCTCCAACAATTACGGCCCATATCAATTTCCTGAAAAACTTATTCCTCTCATGATTCTGAATTGCCTTGCCGGCAAACCTTTGCCTGTGTATGGCGATGGAGGACAAATACGGGACTGGCTCTACGTCGGAGATCATTGTCGTGCCATACGCACG
>JABHNP010000308.1 GCA_018694455.1 Planctomycetaceae bacterium
AACAACTTGGGACAGGCCATACGCACACCAAAATGGGCATTCATGCATTACAAGGATGGCACCGAAGAACTGTACAACATGGAGCACGACCCGCTTCAGTTTACAAACCTGGCTGATAAGTCACAATTTCAGACCACAAAGAAATCACTCACGACACAACTTCAGCAGCGACTCAATGATGCCCAAATCAACAAGTGACCGCACAATCTTTTCAAGTCGCCAGGACTCGCCACTTCTCTATCGGTTCCTCCTGTTGTTTCTTACCTGCTCCGCATTGCTTGGAAACTCATCGCAGGTAGTGGGCCAAACTTTGAGCAAAGAAGGCCAACAACGCAAAACTGCACACGACTATCTTTTTCATAATTTCGTAAAAGAACGAGATGTAACCTATCGAGAAACAGGGCAAGGACAGGGGCTCAAAGAGCTTACAGTTTTTGAGGGCCCTCAAGACATCCACAATGGTGATGAGTTGCTCCTTCCCCTGGGCGCGGAGGACATCGCTGTTTTCTTCCGCCATTTGGCATTTCGTGGAGCTAATCTTGATCGCATAGAAGAGATCTTTGTCCTTCCTTTTTCTCCAGACAAAGCGCCACCTCGTAGCCAGCAGGTGCAGGACTTCTATCGCGTCCAGATGCCCTCAGTCCCTCTTTCCAAAGAGCCATCCGATCGGATGAAAATTCAGTTCGTCTTGAAAGACCCGAACACCACATGCACTATTGATAACGTCATTTTTATTGCCCAAAGCCCGATCGCAACAACATTCGACACAATCCCCTATCGTGACCTTGGGTCTGAGTTCCCTCGGGTACGAGTGCCCCTCACAATTGACACTGACAACGAATTACTTATCGAGGGAACGTCTCAATTGGATCGCAGCCGCTGGTTCCGAACACATGAAACACCAGGCAGCGTGAATCAATCTTTCGAGGACTGGGCAGCTGAGCGAAACTTCTTTCCTGGACGTGGAATGCTTAAGTTCCAGCCAGGGCTCACAACCGCCTGGGGAAACTGGCCTCCCCTCCACGAACGAACTGACACCCCCGGGGCCGCAGATCTTTCATTCTTTGAGACGTATGACGCTGGCACAAGAGTTCGAAACACGATCCCCAGATTCAAAGACATCCCTTACGCATCGTGCTTTAACGATTGGCCGGAGTTCATGAGTGTGCCGCTCATCGGCAGAGGCACACCGAAGATAGAGTACTTTCGCTATGCGACAGACCTCGCGGCTGCATATGTGGAGGATCAAATCAAGGATGGTGGCTCTTCAGCAACCTGGTGGGAAGTAAAAAATGAAAGCACATTTCAATCAGAGTGGGCATACCACTGGAGAGAGAAAGAGGGCATTGATGGATGGGGGCTTCTGTCTGATTTTCACAATCAGGTAGCCGACGCGGTGCATGAAGTGAGTCCATCGACTCGTATCGGAGGACCAGCAGCAGCCTACATGCAGCTTCACCAAAAGGATTTCGGGCTTTTCCGTGATCATGCTCGCTTCATCAAAGAAACCCGTGGCAAGCTCGACTTCTTCTCGTATCACTTCTATGAAAACGCCGGCACGCTTGGTGCGCACGAGCGTCGTGGCAAAGGGTACTCCAATTATTTACTCGGTCGGTACGAAGCCACTCTCGATGTGCTCAGGGCGGAAATGCACAACGCGGAGAACGTCTTACCAATTCTCATCACAGAATGTGGGTCTCTGCAAAACGGAAGGCAGGCAGCTGACAACTGGTTACGAGTTCTCGCATGGAGTGCTTTTCTCACCAAGACCATGCAACGCCCGGATCAAATCGAGTTGTTTGTCCCCTTTGTCTTCCTTCATATGCCGTGGAACCCCATGAGTGGTGATGCAGTCTTCACTCCCAAGGGTAATCGACAGCAACACCTGACGATCGATGACTTTGAGGCAACACCAATAGCGAACTTCTTTGAACTCTGGCGTGACTTTAACGGGCGTCGCCTCCCTGTCACCTACGACAGAGAATGGCTCGACGTTGTCGCTGTCCATAGCAACAACAAGATTTCTCTTGCAGTGACGAACATGGGTGGCAGACAACTCCTGCTTGATCTCTCATCAATTCAGCAACAGTATCCTGAGGTGTCAACACGGCAGACACGACTGAACTACCACGAAGGCGACCTGACATTCCAACCCAACCAACCCGTTGAGATCAATGCCATACCAGTGGATGTGAACGAGACAACTGTTATCCACCTGGTGCCAAAAAAGAAAATTCAACCAACACAAGGAGTACACCAGAACCGGTACTACGCAAGAAAAACTGTCGTCAAAAGCACGGGCAAACCAATTCTTTTTAAGATCACGACTCCCCAAGGGGCCAGTGCAACTCAAGCACGGCTCGTCATTGGCGTCCATCGAACAGGTGGCCTCGATACGCCACTCAAAACAATGATAAATGAGACACCGCTGTTGATTGATGTCGGCGATGCTGCTGAGTTCACTGACTTTTTTGCACCACTCACAGTGCCAGTGCCACCTTCGTCTCTTCAAGAAATAAATACTATAACCATCATGGCCCAACCGGGAACAACAGTCGCATCAGTGCAGCTTGTGACCACAAGCACACCGACATCCTTATAAACATGTCGACAGCTTTGTGAAGAACACCAGCTTCACACCAGCACACTTACTACGTATTCTGCTCAAGATCTTGCCAGCGAG
>JABHNP010000310.1 GCA_018694455.1 Planctomycetaceae bacterium
GCACCCGTTCTCCCTGAACTGCACCTCATTATGAGGTGCGGTTCAGACCTGCTATCTTGGACGAGGTAGGGGAAAGAATCTTCAAGATGCTCACAAGCGATTCGCACGAACGCTGAGCAGGAAGTCGAGTCTTTCAAAAAAATACCTGATAGTGAATAGCCTGTTGTCTCTGAATACACTTTCTGCACTCAGTTTTAGTGAGACGAAAACAATGAAACGTACGTTGGCACGAACTCTTTTTCCTGTCACGCTTGCCGTGAGCCTATGTACGCACACGCTCTGCCATGCAGCGGTCAGACTTCCGGGTTTTTTCGGTGACCACATGGTCCTGCAGCAAGAGAGTGAGATTCCACTATGGGGCTGGTGTGACCCAGGCGAAGACATCAGTGTCACACTTGGAAAAGCAGAAGCAACAACCACCGGAGACAGCACTGGAACGTGGCGGGTAACGCTGCCCGCCATGCGAGCAAGCACCGAACCATTCACGCTTCGTGTTGAAGGAACAAATACACTCGAAATCAATGATGTTTTGATTGGTGAGGTCTGGCTGTGCAGTGGCCAGTCAAACATGGAGTGGACGGTTGATCGATCAACGAACCACGACGCTGAAATCACTGCCGCAGACTATCCTCTCATTCGTCACATGAAAGTTGCGAGACGTTCCTCGACAACACCCCTCGATGACATCGAGGCCGACTGGACGGTCTGCTCGCCGCAAGTTGCTGGTAGCTACACCGCAGCCGGTTATTTCATGGCCAGAACGCTTCACAAAGAACTTGGTGTGCCTGTTGGTTTGATCAATTCATCGTGGGGTGGGACGCGTGTCGAACCTTGGACACCTCCGGTCGGTTTTGAAAACGTTCCGAAACTACAAAGTATATATCAGTCGGTGATCGGACGCACTCCTGGCACCGAGCAGTACCAAACCACACTTCAGCAATTTATCAATTCCAACAAAGCATGGAACCAGCAGGCTGAAATCTCACTAACAGAAAAGCAAGCAGTCAAACCAAGCCCGAACTACCCGCAAGAATTAAAAGCTTTTACCAGCCATCAAGACCCAACGATGCTCTACAACGGCATGATTCATGCACTTGTTGGGTTCCCGATTCGGGGTGCCATCTGGTATCAGGGCGAGTCGAACCATGCCGAAGGCATGCTCTACTTCGAAAAGAAAAAAGCTCTTATTGAAGGATGGCGAAGCTTGTGGGGACAAGGCGATTTCCCGTTTTATTACGTTCAGATTGCACCGTTTCAATATGGTAATGAAGACGGAACAGTTCTGGCACGGTTCTGGGAGGCACAAGCAGCCGTGCAGCAACTTCCAAATACGGGCATGGTTGTGATCAATGACATTGCAACACTGGATAATATTCATCCACCCAACAAACAGGATGTTGGCAAGCGGCTTGCCATGCTCGCACTGAAAAACAATTACGGCAGAATCGACCTTGTTGCAGATAGCCCAGAGTTCGATTCACTCCAGCTCGACAGTGACAAGCTTATTGTCACATTTAAGAACACAGGTGGCGGTCTTTCGACACGAGACGGGAAGGCACCCACTCATTTTGAAATCATTGGCCCTGGCGCCCACGATTTTCTTCCTGCACAAGCAGAGATTGATGGCGATACCGTCGTTCTCTCAGCTGAGGGTGTTGATGCGCCAACGGCATTTCGATTTGCGTGGGACAAATCTGCAGAGCCGAACCTGACTGGAGGAACGGGGCTCCCTGTTGGAGCCTGTCGAGCCGGTGAGGTACCAGACTACCTGAGCCGCTATTCACTTGGGCAGGATTATGAACTTGTGTACGAACTCGACCTGAACACTCTCAACAACACAATCCACTACTCGATTGACCAAAGCGATGACATCTCTGACTTTGATCGAGTTGGATACCTCGTAGAACTTGAATCGAGTGCATATGGCAATCAGGCACTTTTTGTTTCGATGGATGCATTTACGGATGACATCAAAAAAATTGCCATCCCGCAATTCAGCGCTGATGCATCCTTCCAACAATCGGTTGAAAACGTCGAATCCTACTCAACGGTTCCATCGCTCATTCACAAAAGTATTGAAGGCAACATCGAGTTCTGGTCAAACAACTATGCTCCGAATAACACCTCAAAGGTGCCCGGTGCCTCAGATTCGCTTTACGATATTGGGGACAGTATCGCAGAACCGATCAATGGCTACGGTTCGATGCAGGTTCACAATACGAAAGACAAACAGACTCTTTTCGCCTTGAATCATTGGCGGATGGGACAAGCCGCCGACCTTGGCATTGGAAACAGCCCTGGGGCAACCCGTGATTGGACCTTCACGAAAAATGCTGGTGCCTATTCGAGCAAGCGTCTTCGGATCTATGTACGGCCAACGACTCGTGCACAATAGCGGCACCGCTTCAAATCGGTCCAGAGTTTCACAACCGATGAAGACATGCCCTCAGCATGCCATCCACATTGTACCTACGGTGTTCGAAGAACATCGATTAAACGGAATGTTTTCATCCGGACAGACCAGTCGACTAACAGGGTTGGATCAGTGACTGATTCATCGAATGAACGTTCGTCCATATAGAGCACGTTTACAGAAAGGCTCCCAAGCTGCGTTTCTGGCAATGTAATCGTGAGTGTCGGATTCTCGGTGACTGCAGCTATTTCTTTCTGATCTGCATCACGAAGTGAAATCTGCTGAACCTCGAAACGTATGGTGTCATCTTGAATGCGAGGGAGGGTACAGGTCACGACAACGTTGCTGCCATCTCTTTCCATACTGGCATCTACAGAGTTCTCGTACAGACCATCTATTGACTCTCCCTTCCAGACAGGTCGTCGTCCACCCTGACCGCGGTCACCCTGGCCGCGTTCATCCTGGCTGGAAATATCCTGGCTGGAAATATCCTGTGTAGTGCATCCCACAGACAGGGCAAAGCAAACTGCTCCAGCCACAATCCGGATGGCCTGACCACTCAATGCGTTGTGAACCATGAACCCAACCTTTGCCATGACCATGCTCTGGTATGTCCTTTAATAGAATTACTGTACGTACGTTGGAGCACGCCACCGTCGAGAAAACATATTTCGTTGAGACATCATGGCACCGACACCCGATCTTTGGCTCGAACTCTGGCAGACATGGAAAACGTCGGCAGACAGCAAACGTTACATAAATGTCGGCCTGCAAGAGCCTCAGAGAAATGCCAAAGCACGAAGCCCCTTCATACGGCAAATCGTTGGAAGCCTACCCCCTCAAACCAAACCTTACTACAGCCTTAGATCACCATTTGGAGTCGAGGTTAGCTCTTGCGCAAATTGCATAGTGATTCGACCAGAAAACCGTCACGCTTGGTTGTATTGCCGTCACGTTGGTTGTATTGATTGCGCCGGCCCCACACTGGGGGATGCCAGCAAATAGCGCAAAAACTGGCAGAACAATTGCGTGACAATTACGGAGGAATCATCTTAGATAGGGTTAGAAAAGACATATGATGTAGGTCCTCGGAGGCCATCTCACGGCAGCAGTCTCATGCTGTTCGACAGATGGGTTCTAGAGGTCCTCCGTGTGTTCGCAGGCAGTCATCAAAAAGTGATGCGTCAACAGACCACACACAGACGATTGAAACATTCATTATTTATCGCAAGACCATTCATCACAAGAACATTCACGCAGGAACTTTATGAACCTCTGGCCGTTTACTCGATCTGGCGTAAAGACATTCAACGAAGCACGGAAGCAATGGCGCTGGTGCAGCATTGGTCGCCGTCGTCACCTCAGTCGTAGAAGTATCCCGGGTGGCTCTCATGCAGATGTTTCACTGATGCATGAACCACTCGAGGTTCGAAAACTTCTTGCAATTTCTGCGGGCTATGACGGGAATGATTTGGCGATTACAGCAGACGCCGAAGGTGATGCCATTACACTCGAGTTTGATGGCTCAATAGTTAAAATTTATGACGCATCCGGTCTCTACGACACCTATACAACCTCCGGATTCTCCGGGAATATCACGGCGAGCAGTACCGACGCCAACCTGAATACATCTTTCACATTTGCCTTTGATCAGACAGCCTTGTCACGGGCTCTTCAGATTGATGCCTCAATCTCGAGTACAGCAATTGGTTCAGCGATTGAGTCCACATCGATCGCTGATATTTCGTTTGGTGGTCTCACAACGATAGCGGCTGATATTTCAACGCCTGCTTCAATCAATTTCGGTGGTGATGTTGTCATCTTTGATGACATAACCCTGACAGCGACTGATGTCATCGTGAGCGGCAATGTTGAAGCTGCAGTTTCAGCATTTGGTATGGATGACATTGGCATCACCTGGCAAGAGACAACAGCCGCCACGACCAGTTCAACTGCTCTGGTCACACCAGCGGGTGGATCACCAGAAGTCTGGGCTGCCGCAGTTGGCTATGGCGGCGGCATTGAGCGTTTTGATCCAGCCGATGGTTCAAGCCTCGGATCACTGGGGTACGATGTCACGGAAAGTGGTCACGGAAATTTCAACCTCATTCCCTGTCCAACCGGTGAATATGTCTATGGCGTTCACTACACGCCGTACTCACAAGATGGCCCTAGCGATGAAAAAACCGGCATTATTTATCAATATGCAACTGATGGGTCTGGCTACGCGACATTTTTTCTCGGCCAGTATGAATACGACTATCGTGGCTATCAGTGCCTGACGATTGCTAACGACGGCTCGTACATTCTGCTTTCGCAAGGCGAGAAGATCTTCAAGATCGACACATCGACTGCGTGGAGCAGTGAACCAGAATCAACCAATCAGGACAAGATTCAGCACACGTGGGCGTTACCTGATTCATACGGTGGCGATCACGCCGAACAACTCCGAGTCAACTCCATTGCCATTCTGCCTGACGGCAGCCGGGCCTACGCGGCGATGAATTACAACAATGCGTACTCAGTCGGAAACATTAACGGCGGGTTAGCGAATGCCTTCGCGGCTCTCGACTTACAAACACTTGGCCAACCAGTCATCACGTCGCTGCTAAATACGGACGGTGTGAACCCCAATTGGGTTGCTGCTGCACCAGACTCTTCTGCTATCTACGTAGCAAACAGAAGGGGCGGTTCTTCTCGTGTTTGGAGAGTGGGGGTTCCCAGCGGAACACAAAAGGAACTATGGCAAGGCGGCAGCTCCTACTCAAATGCCGTGTTGTCTGGTGACGGCAGTCGGTTTTTTACAACCAAAACAAGCAGTAATGGCACCTATTTCGAAGTCTATGACACGACCAACGGTTCCATATCGAAAATCGACTACACATACGTCTACATTGATGCCGCTGTACAAATTCCGAACAAGAACTCTCATGGCTACAACCAACCATCACTCGTCGTGTCCAATGACGGTTCCTATGGTGCCGTCGCAACGACGAACAATGAAGTTGTCATTCTTGATTGGTCTGAACCTGATAGTCCGATCGTGGTCGATCGGGTTCAGGTTGATCACACAATCAGTTCAATCGAGCTTGTTGAAACTGATACAAGCTCTGCCGTTTACGTTGGCGGTAGCAACAAAGTCACCAAAATATTTATTGCTGGTGACGCTGAAGACGGCAAGCCGCCGGTCCTTCCAGAAACCAGCACGCTGGTGGTCAATGCTTCAAACCTTTCGCATTTTGGTGGTTCAATTGGAGCAACCAATCCGCTTACGGGCCTTTTGACTGACGCTTCTGGTGTTACTGTTCTTTCTGGCAACGTCACAACAACTGGTGACCATACGTTTCTTGACCCGGTTCAACTGCAGGCAGATGTTGACCTCCTTGGCACTGGCTTCAGTGCTCTTGAGGCAGGCGCAACAGGGAGCTTTCACCTCAATGCCTTTGCCGACAGTGGCACACGAATTGAAGGTGTCAGCAATCTCAGTTCATTCACAACGAATACCGCCATCACCGTCAACGGCACAATCAACACGACTGGCCAGCAGCAATACGACGAAGGTATTCAGCTTCTGGGTGACACCACACTTGCCGGTGGATCAGCCATTCTTGCTGGAACGATTGAAGGCAACAATCAGAACCTGACACTCGACTTCAGTGCCGAGACCGCCATCAACAATCCTGGTGACAGCAACCAAATCAATAATTTTATAAGCAACGGCCCGATTGCCCTGCAGGGAACCATCGCTACCACTGGCAGCCAGACCTACGCATCAACCCTGACGTTAGCTGATGACGCTACTATTGTCGCCCAGTCGACAAACCTGACTGGTGGCATTGCAGGCAATCAGAAGAACCTGACACTCAATGTGCAAAACGAAACGCTCATTGATGGCACATCCGTCTTTGATAACCTTGCATCAATTGAAAGCATCGGGCCCGTTTCACTCAACGCAACCGTTGTCACAAGTGGAAATCAAAACTACAGCGGCACCGTCACTCTTATTGGTGCCACCACGCTTGAAGCCGACGGTGGAGAATTCGCACGAGAGATCATTGGGAATGGCCAAGACCTAACACTCAACATCAACAACACCATCACCATTGAAGATGGCAGTGGTGTAAATAACCTGACGAGCATTGGTGATACCGTCCTTACGGGCACCATCAACACCACAGGCAGTCAGACCTATCAGTCGAACGTGACCATTGAAGGTGATGTAATAATCAATGCTGGTGGTGAGGTTGTCTTTGAAGCAGACATCATCGGTGATGATGAGATCATATACTCATCCTGGGCAACACAGGCGGGTGGAACAAGTGCTGACGACGGCCAGAGTGTCTCCGTTCTTGCCGATGGCTCGTCCATTGTGATGGGAAAGTTTACAGGCACCGCAACCTTCGGCAGCACCACGTTCACAAGTGCCGGTAGTACCGATGTGTATGTAGCCAAGCTCGATGCAAGCGGTACCTACCAATGGGCCACGAAGGCGGGTGGAACAAGTTCTGATAAAGGA
>JABHNP010000205.1 GCA_018694455.1 Planctomycetaceae bacterium
AATGCGGCAACGTTAAATTTTGCTCCGGTTACAGAACCTGCGGGCGATTTGCCAGGTGTCCCCTACACGTTCACGTTAGAAAAACTAAAACCGTTGACAAATTATAAATATCAGGTCAGCGTCAACGGTAAGTCGGACGCAACTCACGGTGGAACTTTTCAAACTGCTCCTATCGCGGGCAAGGCAAGCTCTGCTTTGTCGATGGACGCAAGAAAGTAGTGATCGCTGATTTCGCACAGCTGAAAAACAGAAGGCGAAAAGCGGGACTATCGCCCCAATGACATTGTGGTTGATCAGCAAGGTGGTGCTTACGTCACTTTCACACCTCAAGGTAAAGTGGTTTATGTGACACTATCGAGCTGTGTCCACCAAAACAAGAAATGCAAGCAGCACGTTGATTGCTAACAGGCCGGCCTGAAAAGCACTCACATGTGGCGTGAGATACGCCGCTGTAAACTGTGGTCCTTAGGAGACCACATGAACAAAAACTCAATCAAACAGAAGAGATTCAAATTGAAAACCATAACCCTATGGTCCCTTGTTATTGCGTGCACGTGTGTAGCGACACTCTGCTTTGCCGATCTAGAGGCTGATGATTCAATTACGGTACGTGTTGCTTCTTACAATGTGGAGTTCGGCAGAAGCACAACCCCCGAACAAATTGGGGCGATGTTCAAACCATACAACTTGGACATCATTGGATTCAATGAAGTTCCAGATGGCGACTGGACAGCTCGCGTCGGCAAGGTTCTGGGACTGGAACACAGCTATGTAGGCAAGATTTCATCTGCAAATCACAAGGACAAATATAAATCGATTCTTAGCAGAACACCGTTAGAAGGTTCTCAAGAACACAAACTCACGGGCCGCGGCTGGAATCCCGCATCGGTTGTCAGAGCTACAACTAAGATTGATGGAGTTTCATTCGCATTTTACTCACTACATATCTGCAAGTCGAACGCAAATAATGGCCATGCGCACAGCCTTGCGACCAAGGTTCTACCTGAGGAGGCAACTGAGAGGGTTATTGTTGTTGGGGATTACAACAACAACATTGGCGACGCTGCCATAAAAACGATCGAGGAGGCAGGACTTAGAGCAACGTGGAACGATTTAAAGATCAATGTCGCAAAGGAGTTCACGTACAACGCCCAAAACCCAAAAAAGAATCTGGGGGTAATCGATCACATTTTATACAATGTAGATTCTGGTGGTCGGGCAACAGACGGAGGCATTATCGAACTAGAAAAGCCTTTATCTGACCATAAACCCGTCTGGGCTGAGATAACAGTTCCTCGAAAAATCAAGGAACTGCAAGCCCTCCGCTAAACGAAACCTTCAAGACAATACACTGCATAGCGAGGCGTGATACCTTGCCCGTAAAGTCAGGCGTTAGTGAAAGTAAAACTATGATATCGTTGCGAGATCTATCGCTCAGCCATTGACTTCAAGAGGATACACTATGCCAATTAGCCTTCCACCGATCACTCGTCGTCAGTTTGGAAAACGCTCGCTCACACTCGGAGCCATGGCTATGACGACATCTCCTGCATTGACGGCCGCGGACAGCGAATCTGTCAGGTTGGATCAAAACCGAGTTGCTCTACTCGCAGATACACATATCAGCGCTGATCCAAATCGTGTCTACCCAGGGACGAAGTGGCCTGGCTCGCCAGTAAGAGAAGGTGATCATGAAAGCGTACACATCGCAAATAGTCTTATCGAGGCAGCCAAGGGTGTCATCGAACTCAACCCTCGACCGGCTCACCTCATCGTCAACGGTGACTGTGCTCTCAGCAATGGAAAAGAAGCCGAGTACAAGGAGTTCCTCAGACTTGTTGAGCCAATTCGTGCTGCGGGCATCACCGTTCATGTAACAATCGGCAATCACGACAATCGCAAAAACCTATGGAAACTGCTCCCATTTTTAAAGGAAGAGCAGTTTGGCATTCAGGCAGGTGTAGTCGAACTGCCGCACGCAAACCTCATCCTGCTGGATTCTGGAAAGGGAACATTGGGAGACAAACAGTTGCGTTGGCTCAGCAAAGAGCTCGACGAACGAACGGACCGACCGGCTATAATTTACGGTCACTTCAACCCGTACCCCAATCGTGGAATACGTCCTAACAAAGGAATGCATGATGGGCCATCTCTGCTGAATCTCCTCGCCAAACGAAAGCATGCACGAGCCTATATCTACGGACACACGCACGAGTGGCAATATGATCGACGGGACCATCTCTGCCTCATCAACCAACCCGCAGTCAGTTATTATTTTGGAAAAGGCCATGCCCATGGATGGGTCGATATGAGACTCACTGAAATGTCTGCTGAGCTGGAATTGCGATGCATCAACCCCAACCACAAACAGAACGGTGATCAGAAGCAGGTCACTTTGAAAGACCCGAAGGCACTAAGCTAAACAAGATCTCGCCAGAGTTGCTACCAAAAGACCGACCAACAAGCAATCAAATAGTTCCTGCGAAATTGCAATTCGATACTGCTGCGTGCATTGCCCTATTTAACAAAAATGCAATCTGTACAGATTCATAAAACATGCACGCCCCGCCAAGTTAAAATCATTGGCTTGAGTGAATCCTAATAAAACAATCGCCGTTTTTGAAAACCCCCAAACTGCCCTGCACCGTTTCAGGGAAACATTTTTTATTGACAGACACCGGTAAAGCTACCCATTCCGACAGCTTCTCATGTTTTCTAGCAAAAATAATGGTGAGTTAGATAATCTTTCAGCAAGTACGACATACTGTTTCTCAGTCCTCGTGCAAATTATTTTCTTTTGGGAATCAAATCATGCGATTTAAGGTCATCCACACAACCATCTTATGCATCACGATGCTCGCGAGTTTTTTTGACACAACCCATGCGGCAACTGGTGACACTGCAGCAATTGAAACAGCAGTCGTCAAGTTTCATGACGCACTGAACGTCTTGTTCAAAGGCGATTCTAACCCCATGAAAACGTTGTGGTCACATGCAAACGATACTACGTACATGGGCCCGATGGGAGATTTTGATACGGGCTGGAGTGCAATCAGTTCACTGTGGGACGAGCAGGCGACACTCAAACTTGGCGGCAAAGTCATCGCTGAGAATATTTATGTCGCCGCAAGTCCGTCTCTTGCCGTTGCGCATTATATGGAGCGTGGTTCGAACATCGTTGATGGAAAAGAGCAGAAAGTTTCTTTACGAACAACGACTACATTCCGTAAAGAAAAATGCCTTTGGAAGGTGATCGGGCATCACACTGACACCCTTCCATACCTTGAGTAACAACACAGGGAACGCCGCTAGCGTTCTGGCATTCTTCGACAGCCTGTTTTAGAAAGCTTTGTAAAAGAGTCGCTTACTTGTTCGGCCAAGGCAAATCGTGCTGACTTATACGGAGACCTTCTACGGAATTGTTACGTACTTTTTCAGGAGCAACTCCTTGCCTCCGCAATTCCCGTATGGTCATCCCGTGCAAGCGTTTTGCCAGTCGTTCTCCATTGCAATCAAGCACAAGATTCGTGTGAAAAAAATTTGGACTCTTCCAACCGAGTGCTTCATACAAAAGAAGTTGACGAGCTGTACTTGTCAAAAGGTCTTCCCCACGTACTACTTCATCAATTTTCATATAATGGTCATCTACTACAACAGCAAGCTCGTACGCAGCAAGACTATCTCGCCTCCAGATAATAAAGTCTCCAAAATCAACTCCTGCAATTCGTTTTACCAATCCAAAATTTTTATCCACAAATTCAATAGTCTTTCCATCTGGGACACGAAATCGCCAAGGTACGCATCCCGGGTGTTCTGGAACCACCCACTCATTTGGCCGATAGGCTGCAGGAAATACTGATTCTCCTTCGGCAGAGACATGCGGTGCAAAAGCAGCCGTATCAATGTCTCGCCGAGACTGCGGGCTAGGATAAATCGACTTTTGCTGAGCTAGCTGTTGCCAAGCAAGTAAATAGAGATCGCTTCTTTGGCTTTGACAGTAAGGTCCAAAATCTCCCCCACAATTAGGGCCCTCGATCCATGAAATCCCAAGCCATCTCAGGTCCTCAATTGCAGCTGCGGTAAATTCCGGATTACATCGAGTAATGTCTAGGTCTTCCATTCGAAGAACCAACTTTCCGGCTGCACGCTCAGCAGCAATGCCAAACGTATAGGCGTGGCCAACATGCAAAAATCCGGTCGGTGTTGGGGCGAGACGGCCGCGTTGATTCATGCGTTAATTCTAGGGACAACGGGTCGTAATTCTTACAATCAACGGCTCGCGTAGGGGCGGCCTGTCACGTTTGAACATCGCCGGGTATAGTTTTGGGGGAACGGAATGCTAATATTCCGTTTTTACTGCTAGTAACTGTACTTCTATCTAAACAGTTACGGTACAGTACATCTGAAACGACTCGTAAAACCTACAACTCTTCCCTCGTAAAAGACCCTCTGAGGCAGAACCAATCCCAATGGATCTTTCCAAACTTCGCAATATCGGCATTTCCGCTCACATCGACTCTGGAAAAACAACACTCTCAGAGCGAATCCTTTTTTATGCTGGCCGAATTCACCGTATACAAGAAGTGAAGGGTGACGGCGATGGCGCGACTATGGATCACATGGATCTGGAACGAGAACGAGGTATCACCATCACCTCGGCTGCAACAAGTGTCGAATGGGATAATCATCCGATCAATTTAATTGATACACCAGGCCACGTTGACTTCACCGTTGAAGTTGAAAGAAGCCTACGAGTTCTCGATGGTGCTGTTCTCGTTTTATGTTCCGTCGGTGGTGTCCAAAGCCAGTCAATGACTGTTGACCGGCAGATGAAACGCTACAAGGTCCCAAGGTTGGCATTCATTAACAAGATGGATCGAACGGGCGCAAACTTTCATCGCGTTGTAGAACAACTCCGCGACAAACTCGATGTCGATGCTATCCCGATGCAAATACCGATTGGAAAAGAAGACAAGCTCGAAGGCATTATTGATCTTGTAGCAATGAAGGCTGTCTACTTTGACGGAGAGAACGGAGAAGATGTACGGGAAGAAGCAATTCCTGAAGAATTGAAAGAGCAGGCTCAAGAACAACGACACGCAATGCTCGAAAGTCTTACAATGTACTCTGACAGCCTGATGGAAAAACTACTCTCTGAGGAAGCCGTCAGCGATGATGAAATTCATGCTGTTGTCAAAACAGCTGTACAAAATCAGAGTATTACTCCTGTTTTCTGTGGGTCTGCTTATAAAAACAAGGGAGTCCAGCCCCTCCTCGATGCAGTAAACAGATATCTTCCAAGCCCTCTCGATCGTTCGGTATCCGCGAAGAAATGGGACAACCCAGAAGAGACGTTCGAGTTAGCAGCTGATGATTCAAAGCCTGCTGTTGCCATGGCATTCAAAATTGTTGATGACCCATACGGCCAGCTGACATTTATGCGGATTTACCAGGGAACATTAGCCAAGGGGGAAGGTTATTACAACCAGCGCACGCAGCAAAAACAGCGATTCAGTCGCATCGTGCGAATGCATTCAGATAAAAGAGAAGAGATAGACACGGCTGGAGCAGGAGACATTGTTGCAGTAATGGGCGTTGATACGGCCAGCGGTGACACGTACGCAGCGGAGAACAAATACTGCTCTCTCGAAAGCATGTTTGTTCCAGAAGCCGTCATCAAAATGGCGATCATGCCCACGAAACGCGATGGGCTCGATCGTCTCAGTAAAGCACTGCAGCGATTCACTCGTGAAGATCCCACATTCAAAGTTTCAACTGATGACGAAACCGGAGAAACAGTCATTGCTGGGATGGGTGAATTACATCTAGACATTTATGTTGAACGAATTCGTCGAGAATACAAAGTTGACGTTGAAGTCGGTGCTCCAAAGGTTAGCTACCGGGAAGCTCCAACACGTCCTACCGAGTATGACTACAAACATAAAAAACAGACTGGTGGTTCCGGACAATACGCTCATATTGTGGGCGATCTTTCTCCCATGCCGGAAGATTCTGACGAGAATTTTGAATTCCAAAATAAGGTTGTCGGTGGCCGTATCCCACGTGAATACATACCATCAGTTGAAAAAGGCTTTCGAATGTCAATGGAAAAAGGCCCGATTGCAGGATTCCCGATTGTTGGGGTCAAGGCAACGCTTGCTGATGGCTCGTATCACGATGT
>JABHNP010000312.1 GCA_018694455.1 Planctomycetaceae bacterium
ATGCTGGTGAAGTTTGCTTTATCTACTGAGCTAAAACGAAAACAGATAGCATATTCGATAATATGATGTGTTTCAGGTAGTCTTACATGGGAAAGCGGGTCTACATAGTTTTTATGAAACGTGCCACGGTGAGGCTTAAGGCATTAGCCGCAAGTTCTTGGACTGGCTTCATTAACAACAATAAACTGCCGGATAAAGCCATAATCCTTGGCAACGGGGGAAAAAAGCTCGTATAAAAGCCGTGGCTGTCACGGTTCAATATTTGAAATTCTATCTGCCAGCTGAGGAATTCTTTATGCCGACTACCCGAAGACATTTTTTAAATGGTGTTGCCGCGATTTCGGCTGCTGGCTATGGCCAGCGCGCTGCGTATAGCCAGCCCAGCTCAGGTGAGGCCGTACATGCTGCCAGTCGCATGAATGACGACAAAGGTCTACCAGCCAAAGATTTATTCTTCTCGTGTAAATATCGGATGATAAAAGGGGGAAGTCTCGAAGACAGGCTTGAGCTCGCAAGAAACGTCGGCTTCGATGGCGTCGACTTCGATGATGCAGCAAGTGTCACACCGGAACAGTTGCAGAGAGCGGTTCATTCGACGGGTGTCTTCATCCATAATGTAATCAACCATGCACACTGGCAGCAGCGGCTTACCAGCTCAGACCCAGAGGAAAGACGTAAGGCAGTCGCAAATATCAAACACTGTATGGAGGTGTCGCATGCCGCAGGTGGAAGCGCGGTCCTTATAGTCATTGGTAAGGCAGATGATGGCCCCCGCGGAGCAGAATTGGCTCGCGATGAAATCCGAACACTGCTTCCACTTGCTGCAAAACTGGGACAGAGAATACTCTTTGAAAATGTCTGGAACGGTTTGTTCTATGATCCGAGCGGCTCACGAGATCAATCAGTTCAGCCATTTGCTGACTATATAGATAGTTTTGAAAGCCCATGGATTGGCGCTTACTTTGATCTTGGTAATCATGCACGTTTCGCGAACGTTGCGACGTGGATTAAAGACCTTGGAACCCGGATCGTAAAACTTGATATTAAAGGGTATTCGAATGAAAAGGCTGACAAAGAGGGTGTAAGAAAAGGATTCGTCGACATCACAGACGGTGATATTGACTGGAAATCTGTACGCAAGGCGTTGTCCGACATTCGATTCACAGGGTGGGTTGCAGCGGAAGTTGGTGGTGGCGATGCAGAACGTTTAAAACGTGTCTTGCAGCAGATGGAACACGCACTGCTTGGTTAGGTAATAGGCTGCTTTATTAAAAAGGACATTTCATGATGGATATATCGAAGAACCAGCACAATCGACGTAAATTCATTTCGGCAACGGCGGCATCACTTACGGCTACAACGATGGTTCATTCTGCAACCGCAGCTTTACCGTCCGAGCAGCCACTGCGACTTGCTGTTGTAGGCTGCGGTGGACGTGGAACAGGCGCAATCAATGATTCACTCACTATTAATAGCGGGGTGACTCTTGTGGCTGCAGCTGACCTGCGAGTTGAAAATTGCCAACAATTGTTTAAAGCGATGAGCAAAAGACATCCGGAGAAAGTATCCGCGAGTGGCACAAAGCTTTATTCCGGCTTGGACGGATACAAACAGGTAATCGATGATCCAGATGTTGATGTCGTATTATTTGCGACATCTCCAGGCTTTCGTTCAGTGATGGTGCAAAATGCCGTACAGGCTGGCAAGCACGTGTTTGCCGAAAAGCCGGTTTGTGTCGACGCAGCCGGATACAAGTTGTGCACTGAATCGCATAACACCGCTGTAAAAAATAAGACTGCAATTGTTACGGGAACCCAATATCGGCGGCAGGTGAATTATATCAATGCGGTCGAACAAATACACAAGGGAGCTATCGGTGACATAGTCAACGTTACTGCTCGCTATTGCACAAGTGGTATTTGGTACCGGCCTCGTAAAGAAAACATGAGCGATGTCGAATATCAGCTTACTAATTGGATGCATTTTATTTGGTTAAGTGGTGATCAAATCTGTGAACAAGCAGTACACAATATCGATACCTTTAACTGGATTATGAATACGAATCCTGTGTCTGCTTATGGATCAGGAGGTCGCTTTACACGACCTGCAGATAGTGAAATGTGGGACAGCATGTCTGTTGATTACGAGTACCCAGAAGGGCGAACCGTGTCGTTCATGTGTCGTCAGATTCCTGGCTCACAAGGTGCAAATGACAATATTATTTATGGCACAAAGGGTACATGTCAGATCGGCGCCTCGAATGCCGGATCCCGTATTTTTGATCACAATGGCGAAAAGATATGGGAAAAGCAGGGGAAGATCAAAGACGCCTACCAAGAAGAACATCGAGCCCTGATTCAATCGATACGCGATGAGCAGCCTATTGTTGAACTGCAGCAAACCGCAGATAGTTCAATGGTGGCTATATTAGGACGTGTTGCAGCGTACACTGGAAAAAAAGTGAGTTGGGACTTCATGACTACAGAAAGCTCTCTAGATCTTTTTCCAAAAACGCTGACTTGGAATGGGTCTTTAGAATCCTCAGGTTGGGCAGTGCCAGGCAAAACAAAACTTGTGTAACGAGTCGCCTTTTATACAGCCTCAGCATGACTGCCGTTTTTGATCGTTCTATTGATAAAGACGGGCGCAGCAATCTGAGCCTCTGACAACAGGATATAGTCGCTTGAGATAGCGTGAATTCGGCTCGCAACGTCGTAATCGAAGCAGCGTAACACAAGCCTCAATCGCTGTGATCTTGCGAGCTCCGCAGTCGTCTGTGCTGTCAGTCCGATTTCGAGGTTCAGTGCATCATTTGATGTACACGCGATTAGCGCTCGTGCTTTTCCAATGCCAGCCCGTTCAAGTACTGTTGTTTTGGTGGCGTCGCCAACTATGAGGGGACATTGAAGATCTAGTTCGCGATGGTCGTCGTCAGTTGCTGCAGGGTCTACTGCCACCACTGCGATTCCTTGTTCAATGAGATCTCTCGTAATAGCCACGCCGACTTGCCCGAGACCACATACTACAACGTGTCCGTTTTTTCTTGAAGCAAGGAACTCGCTGCGTAGCTGCATGGCACTCCCTGATACGATAAATAGTGTCAGTAACGATGCGATGATGCCAATAAGCATAATCCCGGCGAACATGAGGCCAATGCCGAATAATTTGAGCCACGTCGGAGCATGTTCAAGATTAAAATCTCCGAAACCTACCGTGGTAACAATTGATGTCGTGAAATAGGCAGCGTCAATCCATGAAAGTTCGAGTGTATTTCGAAATAGAATAACGGCAGATGTATAAATCAAAAAGAGAATAACCGGTATGACAAGAAACTCACCCCTTATATGCCAGCGGGGTAGCTTGATTGATTGGGGTCCAACTTGTGGATTCTCAATAGGTGTCCGTAGTGCTGCATGAACAAATTCACCGGCTGCCAGCACTGCCGGCGATAAGACCGCAGTAATTCCAAAATCTTTCTCCAAACGTGATGCCAGTTTCTGTTCCGAATAACGCATGACAACAGCTAGGTTAGGAAACTCACCTCGAACCTGCAGGGCAACTTGAAGGTTTACGACATCCTGGCTCGTCGTAAGCACGATTGCAGCAGCGGAGGCTGGGTCAGCTTTTTCTCGTATTGGGGCTGTGCAAAAATCACCTGAGACAATGCGTGCACCAACGGCTTCTACCCGCGTGCACATCTCGGGTGAACACGAGTCATTGGTAATAACTACAACAGTCTCACCTGCTTTGCAGAGCAGGTCTGTGATGTGTAACCCAAACCGACCAAGACCACACACTATGTAATGACTATGTTGCGTTTTCATCAGCAAGTTGAGAAGTACGGTAAATCGCTATGCGAAGATTGTTAGCTTATCTCAGGTACAGCGAAATTGCTGCGATACTCACGCTTGTAAAATTGATTCGCTTGTTCGCTACCAGCCCCTGTGAATTTCCCTGTTTGCGGAGTTACTTCGAGTACGGAACTCAGTTTTACGTCTTTTGATTGAAGCTTTGTGCCATAGGGTAAGAGGGCAGCTGCCAGGATAGAGGCTTGCTTTGCCATATCTGACAGACCGTCTTCAACCTCATTCTGATTCCATTGACCGCTTGCGCGGAACGCGCTGTTAGCAAGATTGCACCACGCGGTTGAATCATTACCTGTCACGACATCAGCGTTTAAGATTCGGCGATCTCGCTTTCGAACAGCATCTATAAAATTCTGCTGATGTGACCCATTTCCGCTGTTGCCTTCAAATGTTTTGATTTCTTGTCCATCAGGATCAAATGCAACACCGCCACCACGTCGTCCCTCATAATGGCCGTCAGCACATTGAACAATGTATCCACTGCCTGGTCCCATATGCTTGGGACTTTTTTTCCCGCCAGGTTTTGCTGCAATGTTCATTAGTTGAATCTGGACCGGTATTGAGCCTGTGTCGATAGCAACCATCTGTACATTCGGAGTAGCTCCAGCATCATTCCACACGACACGCCCACCAAGGCTCTGGATACGCTTGGGAACTTTCACACTATCTCGAAAAACGACATTCCGCACATCATCGAGAATATGAATGCCCCAATTGCCCATTTCACCGGAGCCCGTATTCCAGTTCCAGTGCCAGTCATATTGAAGTTTCTCACGAAAAATTGGTTCGTCTTGGGCTGGGCCGAGCCAAAGGTCGTAGTCAATGTCTTTCGCGATTGGGAGTGGCGTTTCCCGTTTCCCGATTGGTGATCGAGTTCCAATTCGATTTACTACAACTGAAAGAATATCTCCGAGGCCTCGTTCTTCGTGGAGAAATGTTTTTATATCAGCTTGCATCGGGTCTGATCGTTGCTGTGTCCCGAGTTGGCAAATACGATCATGTTTTTTCGCAGCTGCGACTGTCTGTTCGCCCTCCCACTGACTGTGAGAAAGCGGCTTTTCAACGTAGACGTCTTTGCCGGCTTCCATTGCCCAGATAGCAGCCAAACAGTGCCAATGATTGCACGTTGCAATGACGACAGCATCGATTGAAGGTTCATCAAGTAAATCCCTGAGATCAGTCCATGTTTGTGCCTTTGGGAAACGTTCTTTTGCTTTACCAAGCCTTTCCCTATCTGGATCACACAGCCCACCAATGGTGACACCGGGCACCTTTGAGAAAGCCGTCATAAGTATGTTGCCTCGGCCGCCACAACCGATGAAGCCTATATTTACTTCATTGTTAACATTTGTTGCCCAGGCATTCCGTGTTGCAGAGGCAAGCGTGACACCACCAACAAACCCGCTGTGAAGGAATGTTCGTCGAGTTCCATATATCATGAGAAGTATCCTGTTTATAAAAGAATGTTATGAAATGAGAGAATCGTTTCATTTGTCTTGGCCATACTGCTCATCGATCCATTGCACCAAAGGTCTATGGTAAGCACCAAAGTGCTGTGCGTCGATTTCCCAGGCTCAGTCTATCCTATCGTGTGCAATACCGTCTGAACAACTCGTTTGCATAAGGCTGATCCACTGAAATCACTTATTTGATTCATAGCCGCGACTACATCTCTTCCACCATCGTCATTTGTTCGGTTTCGGAGTTGGCAGTAGCTCAATAGGATCATGCGTGATAATTGGTGTGGCTTCAACTGCCTGTTGCTGTTTTTGTAATCCTGGAAACGCTGGCCCAGTGTCGATCGGTACAGTATCAGACTCGGGAGCGATCGCCTCTTCTCCCCCAACTAGAATACTTTGAGTTGGATAACGTTTCAGACTAGCCGTCTGCTCCGAAGGGATAACCTCATTGACGGTAGTGCCTGTTGCCTTTAGGCCATTTTGACCTAACTGGCCATTGCTCAACTGCCGGGGTGTTTTTACCTCGGTGGCAATAGGCATGGCTGCCTGACTTCGCTGTCCAAGTTGTCGAGGTACTTCAGGGGTGTTGCCTCGCTCCCACCCACGAGTCTGTTGGGTTCCTCGTGTGAGGCTATTGATCTCTTCAATTGTCAAACCACGACGAGTGAGCCGCCTTACGACCAAAGGCCGTAGAAAGTTATCTGGTGTGATCACGGCTATTCCGGCTGAAGAGTTGCCAGACTCCTCGCTGTTATCGCGACGAGAACGCTCGCGTAGTTCGGCCCGCTCCACGCGACCACTTTTTCGAATCAGTGCACGATCGGCCCAAGGTCTGGCGTAGCTGTATGTGCCATCGACCATAAAAATAACCAGAATTGCCGCCCAGTAGCACAAGGCTGCGAAAAAATATTTATGACGAGTGGACTGCTTGCCTTGAGACATTTTAATATCCTCCCATAGAACACATTACTCCGGCACAACCCTCCTCAGAATACCCCAGACGACTGGTCCCTCAAAAGACAACTAATTGAAATGAGTCAATTTCGGTTCGAAATGCATATTCTGGTCCTGCGAGGGACTTGCAACGTTTCTCGCCGCAAAAGTGATTAGCATTCGCGTATTCTCGTATCGCCCGGTATGATTCGAGCTTATGGCATCGTCCATGACGGCATGATGTTGGTCCATTAATGGTTTTTTGAAGGTTATTTGATGAGCGAAACACTCAGTGAATTCGAAGGGTGCACCCACCTGTCCCGTCTCTTCCGCCGCCGCGGTTACACCATAGAGCGAAACGTCATGTTTCGAGAATATGGTGTGGAATTTCATATCGATGGGTGGGACAAAAAAGCACGGGTTGGCTTTGAGTATTTAACGAGTGAAGACGACGATCATGACGATCTCGACGTTGAAGAATTCCAAGCGCTTAGTGATGCGCAGCTACGTGGAGAGCTAGCAGTTTTTATTATTGATGAAGTTGAGCCAGTTTCGACGGCAGCTCTACTTGAAGAAGCCAGCGAATTTCTCGATGAAGTTCAGTCACTCCGGCCACTTAGGAAAGCACGGCCAGAAAATTCAAAAAAGAAAAAAATAGTCAAGAAGAAAAAACTTTTAAAAAATAAATCTTCAAAAAAGACAATAAAAAAACCGGTGAAGAAAGTTACCAAGAAGAAAATAAAGAAAAAAGCTTCTCCAGCACGCAAGCCTATAAAAAAGAAGGCTGCAAAGAAAAAACAATCAGCAACCAAGGCGGCCACAAAAAAAACCGCAAAGAAAAAAAGCAAGAAGAAAGCAACGAAGAAGAGAGGGTAACTAACTGGATCGCCTCGTGTTCATTTTAAGCACTAATAAAAATCTAGGCGATGCCACCAAGGCAGATGTATTTAAGTTCTTGATACTCTTCGAGGCCATATCGACCCCCTTCGCGACCTACTCCTGAACTTTTTACTCCTCCGAATGGTGCTGTCGCAGTTGACAACATGCCCGTGTTGATTCCAATCATTCCGCACTCAATTGCTTCGGCAATACGAAAACACCGACTGATATCGTCACTGTAAAAATATGATGCAAGTCCAAAATCTGTATCATTCGCGAGACGTACGACATCGGATTCATCGTCAAATTTGAAAATTGGTGCAACCGGGCCGAAAATTTCTTCATGTGCGAGCCGCATGCCTGAGTTTACAGAAGTAAGCACCGTTGGCGGATAGAAGTGCCCACCCAACGCACCTAGGTCTCCTTCGGCTTCAATCTTTGCCCCATTATGAATAGCGTCAGCAACTAGTGCCTTCACTTTCTCGTATGCACGGTTATCAATAAGCGGACCAACGGCAACATCGGTCTCATTGCCCGGTCCCACGCGTAAACATTTCACTGCGGCTGTCAATTTTTGAATAAATTCGTCATGAATTTTTGCTTGCACGAAGAATCTGTTCGCACAGACACAGGTTTGCCCGCTATTTCGAAATTTTGCAGCCAGCGCGCCTTCGACAGCTCCCTCAATATCAGCATCGTCGAAGACAATAAATGACGCGTTGCCACCCAGTTCAAGTGAGACTTTTTTCACAGTGGATGCAGCTTGTTCGGCCAGGCTGATTCCAGCCTTCGTAGACCCGGTAAAAGAAAGAGCCCGCACGGTCGAGCTTTTACAAATAGCGGTGCCGATCTCAAGTGACGAATCGATACTTCCGGTAACAATGTTCAACACGCCTGCTGGTATTCCTGCTCGCCCGGCAAGAACGCCTAACGCTAGCGCTGTAAATGGTGTTTGCGGTGCGGGCTTAACGACCATGGTGCAACCTGCGGCAAATGCCGCGCCTACTTTCCGAAGTATCATCGCAGCAGGGAAATTCCATGGCGTAATTGCGGCGGCAACTCCAATCGATTGTTTTATGACAAATAAGCGTTTGTCTGGCTGATGGGGTGGAATAATATCGCCATATGCCCGTGTCGCTTCCTCCGCATACCACTTCAGGAATGATGCTGCATACGTAACTTCACCACGGCTCTCTGCCATAGGTTTTCCGCATTCAGCAGTGATAAGGGTAGCGAGGTCTTCCGAAGCGTCCGTTACCAGTTGAAACCACGCCCGGAGCAAATCACTTCGTGCTGCTGCTGTAAGACTTCGCCATGCCGACAACGCGCTTTCGGCTTCAGAAATTGCGTCCTGAGTATCCCTGCTATTCATTTCAGGCACAGTACCAAGAACTTGAGATGTAGCCGGATCAAACACCTCAACACGCGACCCTGAACTGCTTTCACACATCCGTGCGCCAATCAAAGCCTTCGATTGAAACAGTGTTTTGTCATTAAGTTTTAAAGACATTTATCATGAACCTTTATGAGCATAAGAAATACTTCGCAGATACCATTTAGTACGAGGTATTTTATGCCACAGTATACTCAACAGCTCAAAAGAAAGAGGGCGTGAAACATCAATGGAAACACTCGTAGATTCGGCATGGCCATTATTGGTTAAATTATGGCCTCATATACTTGCAACAACGCTAATCACAGTAAACATTGGTGCATCGCTCCATGCACTTCTTACAAAGCGTGATA
>JABHNP010000153.1 GCA_018694455.1 Planctomycetaceae bacterium
ATTCGCACCCGCGAGGGGTTTCATCTTCTCGAACCGCGAATCGAAGCAATCATCCGAGAACGTATCAAGCGGGGCAGTCTGCAAATCACTCTTGAAGTAAGTGGCTCCGCAGTTCCAACGGGCCGAAGACTCGACCAAGATCAACTTGCTGCCTACCTCGATGACTGGGAAGCGTTCTGTGATCACCGTGGCATCACTACTCCTTCGACAATCGATCCCCTGCTTGGCCTACCAGGAGTTTTGCTTGATGCTCCACCCGATGCATCGGCAGTTGAGGCAACATGGCCTGTGATAGCTGCTGCGACCAAAGCAGCAGTCAGTCAACTCGACACCATGAGACATGCCGAAGGGACTGCTCTGTTCACAGACCTCGAGCAGGCATGTGGTGCTATTGGTGTACTCGTTGAGCAAATAAGAACACGTGTACCGGAAGTCGTCGCTGAGCACCGGCAACGACTTCTCGACCGTGTTGCGAAAGTACTAGAAACACATCAAGCAAGCTTGGACGACAATGATGTCATTCGTGAAGTTGCTCTTATTGCCGATCGCTCAGACATTTCTGAGGAACTTGTCAGGCTTGAAAGCCATATCGAACAATTCCGAAGTCTCCTGCGCGACACGGCACCGGGTCGAAGCCTCGACTTCCTTGCCCAGGAACTCGGGCGTGAAGCAAATACAATCGGCTCGAAATCTGTCGATGTTGCTATCGCCCACGCGGTGGTTGACCTCAAATCACAGGTGGAAAGAATTCGGGAGCAGGCCGCCAACATCGAGTAACCCTGTGCTCTCGTATTCCCCGGGGGTGCCGGGGGAGCACTTTCCAAGGCCACCACAAGTGGGGTAGAACATCACGATGGTGCAATCCGAAGGTCAACTCGTCGTTCTATCCGGCCCATCGGGCGTTGGGAAATCTACGCTTCTTCGACGACTCCTTAATGATTTCTCAGAACTGATTCCAAGTATTTCGGCCACTACAAGGCCACCACGCGATGGAGAAACACCAGGCGTGGACTATCACTTCCTTCCGCCTCAAGAGTTTGAAAACAAGAGAAATGCAGGGGAATTCATTGAGTGCTGCCAGGTCTACGGCCGGGAATACTGGTACGGAACACTGGAAGGCGAGGTAACACCTCGCCTTACCCATGGTAAATGGGTTATCCTTGAAATTGACGTTGAGGGTACCCTTTCCATTCTGGCACGGTATCCTCAAGCGGTAACAATTTTCGTTGAACCTTCCGATCCTGCGCACCTCGAGGAACGCCTCCGTGGTCGAGGTACCGAAACTTCGGAAGCTATTGAGCGAAGGTTGGAAGTTGCTCACCGTGAACTTCGTCAATCAGGTCATTATCGACACCGGGTTGTTAATGATTCAGTAGACACAGCCCTCGCAAACATCAAAACAATCCTCCTTGAAGCTGGCTTTTCCAACGACCCAACTACAGCTTCTGCCTGAACAACCTGTAACCTTTTAGTTAGTCACACAGCCTGTAACCTTTTAGTAAGTCACACAGAAAGCACTCTCGATATGATCGACGACCTCCGTGAAGAAGAAATCGTGAACAAGGTTGGCGGACGATTCAAGCTGTCAACACTTATCCAAAAACGTCTTGTTGCCCTTAATGCTGGAGGACGGCCACTCGTTGATATAGATAGCAGCGACAAGATGCAAATTGTGATCGAAGAAATCAAGCAAGACAAAATTTTCCTTGACACTTCAATGAATCTTCGAATTACTGGAGAATCTCCTGAAGCGGGAGCGCCGATTGACTTTGATGCAAGCTTCTAATCAAAGCCTTTCTGTAGGTGCATCGCGTAGATACCCTCCGAAGCACCTGTCCTGTTCATAGCTTCTCATACTGCTGGAATGTCTCGTGCCAGATCCACTCGCTGAGCGTGAAATCGTCATAGCTGTCGGTGGTGGCATCGCGGCCTACAAAGCCGCAGCACTGACAAGTTGCCTTGTTCAGCGGTCAGCACGCGTGTCTGTTGTGATGACGAAAAATGCGGAAAAATTTATTGGACCGACAACGTTCTCCGCGCTTACTGCCCGTCCGGTTGCGTCCCACAGTTTCGATTCCGAGCAATTCCCTTTGGGTGCACATATCGAACTTTCAGAACGTGCGGAACTGATTGTTGTCGCTCCAGCAACAGCCGATGTACTCGCAAAAGCGGCAGCAGGAATCGCTGACGACCTGCTCTCCACACTCCTTCTGTGCGCTACATGTCCCATACTTATGGCACCGGCTATGAACGCAGCAATGTGGCAGAAGGCTGCGGTGCAAAGAAACGCCTCACAACTCATGGACGATGGTGTTGAACTCATTCAACCAACCTCAGGATGGCTTTCATGCCGGACAACTGGGCCTGGTCGCATGGCGGAACCTGAAACGATACTCACCGCGATCGAGCGTACCCTTGATGCTTCCTAACGTGGGCACGATAACTCCTGAAAACCTATGTCTCACATACTCATTACCGCTGGTCCTACTCGTGCCTACCTCGATGATGTCCGGTACCTGACAAACGCTTCAAGTGGTCGGATGGCATGTGCACTTGCCGAGGCTGCTTTGGCAAAGGGACATTCTGTGAGTATCGTAAGTGGGCCGGTGAGCGTTAAGTACCCGGAAGAAGCCCGAGTGACCTCGGTAGTCACAACTGGCGACATGCTCAAGAAGTCGCTCACGCTCTTGCCCCGCGTTGATGGTGTCATCGCTACTGCGGCGCCCTGTGACTTTGAGCCAAAGCAGCGTGCAAAAGGAAAACTCCCAAGGCAGCGTGGCCTCGTGCTCGACCTCAAGCCAACTCGAGACATTATTGCAACTCTTGCACGCCAGGCCATGCCTTCTCAATGGATGATTGCCTTCGCGCTTGAGCCAGACGGCGATCCAGCAAGAGCCCTCAAGAAAATAACTGCAAAAAAATGTGACCTTATTGTCCTCAACGACCTGACGGCACTCGACACGACAACCACATCAATTAGTGTCTTCGACCATTCTCATGCGATGGTCGGGCAGCGGGATGGCACAAAAGCCTCTGTCGCTTGCTGGTTGCTCGAACTCATTGATACATACGCTGACAAGGGGAATCTGAGTAGGTAACGGACCTAGTTTTGGTTCCTCTGGTATAATAAAAGTAAACGAAGTCGGCATCCGCCACTTTGTACTTCTGTCCCTTTGTTCCCTTTCTACACATTACTGACGTGATAAAAGTTGCGATCCTCGGCGCCACAGGATATACGGCGCTTGAGTCAATAAAACACCTCCTTCGACATCCGGACGTTGAAATCGTTGCGGTTACCAGTCGCCAGGAAGGGAACACGCTTATTTCAAGCGTTCACCCAAGCCTGGTTGGACGGCTTGATTTACCACTTGAAGATCTAAAGCCCGAAGCGGTCGCCGAGCGCGCGGACGTTGTTTTGTGTTGTCTCCCACACTGCGCGAGCGCGTCAGTCGTTCCTACACTTCTCGATGGTGGAGCCAGAGTTATAGACCTGAGCGCAGACTACCGACTGGATGACGCCCAAACATATCAGGAATGGTACGGACAATCACATAATGACAGTACGCGGCTAGGCAAAACCGTCTATGGTCTTCCCGAACTATTTCGTGAAAACATTATTGAGGCAGCACTTGTTGCCAACCCTGGCTGCTATGCCACCGCGGCTATCCTCCCACTTGCTCCCTTAGTCAAAGCGGGGCTAATAGAAAACACTGACATCATCATCGATGCGAAAAGTGGGGTGAGTGGCGCAGGTCGAAACCCGAAACTCATGGCACATTTCCCAGAATGCAACGAGAGTCTTTCCGCCTACAATGTTGGGCGGCATCGCCACACGCCTGAGATCGAACAAATTATTGCCAGGCACGCAGCAACACTGCCCGAAGTTATTTTCACCCCACAGTTAGCGCCAATGGACCGAGGTATTCTTGCGACCATCTATGCAAAACCCTTACCTGGTGTCACCGAAAAACACATCGACGATACCTGGAATGAGGCTTACGGCAATGAACATTTCATCCGCCTCGTTGATCACCTGCCCGGGACGAAAGACACCGTTGATACGAACTTTTGTGACCTGACTGTACGACTCGTGCGGGGTCGACTTATTATGATTTCCTGCCTAGACAACCTAGTAAAAGGTGCCGCAGGTGCTGCTGTACAGAACTTGAACTGCATGCACAATCTGCATGAGACAACAGGCTTGCTCTAAATTCCTTCACCCTCCTCTTTGCAAACTGCCGATGGCTCCTGCTGAAACACCACTACGCGGCCCAGTACCTTCGCTGCCCAAAGGATTTCGCGTATCGGGTCTGCATGCAGGCCTGAAGAGAAATCCAACCCGTGAAGATATCTCTCTTATTGTCTCTGACAGACCAGCGACAGCAGCCGGCGTTTACACACAAAATCTTGTCTTTGCCGCTCCCGTTGCTTTCGATCGAGCCCGAACTCCCGGCACTGGGTTCCGTGGCATTATCGTCAATTCTGGAAATGCGAACGCCTGCACAGGAACACAAGGCGAAACTGATACCGCTGCAATGGCACACGTCACAGCCGAAGCAATTGGAGGACTAGAAAGTAGTGTCCTCGTTATGTCGACAGGTATCATCGGTGAGTTTCTTCCTATGGAGACAATTGAGAATGGCATCCGCACCGTAGCTGACCAGCTAGCTGACAATGAAGAAAGTGTTCTTCGGGCAGCACGCGGATTCATGACAACTGATACTCGCCCAAAGCTTACTGGAGTGACATTTGGGAAGACTCCAGAAGGTGGCACCTATCAGATGCTTGGCATGGCTAAGGGTGCGGCCATGATCGGTCCTAAACTCGCAACTATGCTCGGCCTGATTATCACTGACGCTGCAATTACTCCAGACGACGCACAACGCCTCCTCCACCAAGCAGCGGATCTGACATTTAACTGTGTCAGTGTTGATGGACACATGAGCACGAATGACACCGTTTTACTTCTTGCAAATGGCGCCGCAGGGGAAGAACCACTGGCAGGAAAAGACCTTGAAGCGTTTGAGTCTGCTTTGAAAAACGCCTGTGATGTTCTTGCCCATGAAATAGCAGATGATGGAGAAGGTGCAACGCACGTCATTCGAATTGAAGTTACTGGTGCTGAAAGCCGGGAAGACGCCCGGAAGGTGGCCCGGGCAGTTGCTGACAGCCCGCTGGTCAAAACAGCCATAGCTGGTGCTGATCCAAACTGGGGCCGTATTGTCTCTGCTGCCGGCTATGCAGAAGTCTCGTTTGATCCTGGCCGACTGACCCTCCGTGTGAATGGTATCGAACTGTTTAAAAATGCCTCACCTGTCGGGTTTGACGCTAAAAAAGCGTCACAATCAATCCGTGAGAGCCGGGAGACCCTGATTGAAATTGATCTGGGTGATGGTCCTGGTGAAATTCGGTTTTACACCAGTGATCTGACCGCAGAATATGTCCGACTGAATGCCGACTATCATACGTAGACAAAGACTCCCCTTCCCTAGCCGCCCCAGGGTGTATATTTTGCTTATTCAGAAAGGCCATCTACGGAGCCTCAAGACGCTTCCTTTTTCCCTCGAGATTTTGTCAATGTTGCAACTTAACGACCAACAACTAGCTGTCCACTCTCTTTGGGGAACAAAAAAGCGAATGATTCCTGTACCTTCAACAACCGCAAAAGCAATGACCCATCAATTGATCGACGATATTGGTGTGATCGGTGATATTCGGCCGATTCAGGTTGTGAACAATGATGAGTCGACTGAAGATGATCTCGACGTGGGTGACGATGACAATCTGGATTCAGACGATTCACTTGCCGATGAAGATTCTAACTTCGATGATTTCGATGACGAATTTGATGATGACTTTCAGGAAGAAGAAAGTGACCCAGATTGGGAGCACCCCGATGACCTTCGTCCAGAAGCCCCGCCACCAAGTAAATCACCTGGTGGAAAAAAGTAGTACGGCGGTCGTTCACGCTTGGAGTCAGCCATGAACAAGACAAACGCTTCTCAACACGGAAATGCACCGCCCAGTGGAAATCAATGGTTTGGCTTCTTGTCACAACTTGATTTCGATATTGAATTCTTCGAGAAGATTTTTTCTCGTGACAAGGCATCCGTTGAGGTCACGCGTGTTCTGGCGGAGCTAGTTGCAAAAAAAGGCCTTCTTGAGAGAGCCGTGGAACTTGATCGTCACGTTGTGAGCCTTCTGCCGAACGATGCGACAGCTCGATATAATCTGGCATGTTCTTTAGCTCGAGCTGGTTGTTCGCCGGAAGCAATTCACAACCTCTCAAAGGCAATCCTTCTCGGGTATGATGATCTTCGACACCTCGAGGTTGATCCCGACCTCGATTCCCTGAGAGATCATCCTGATTTCCGAAATCTTCTCGACGAAGGCTGACCGCTTCGTCGAATGCAAGCCAGTAGCGTTTCAGGTCATTCATGAGGAGACGGTAACGAAGAATGTTAGAGCAGTACGACCAGATCACAGCCGCGTGCGAAGCTATTAAGACTCGTTGGACCCATCAACCAAAGGTGGGGATCATTCTCGGTAGTGGTCTTGGTAATGCCACGCAAGGTGTCACGGACCAAGTTGAAATTCCCTATGAGGACATTCCGCACTTTGCTCGTTCAACAGCACACGGGCATGCCGGGCAACTAGTGTGCGGCTTCCTTGACGGCGTGCCAGTCATGATTCTTGAGGGCCGGATGCATTCGTACGAAGGATATCCGGCATCACAGATCACGCTACCCGTACGGGTCCTGCATCGGCTCGGTGCCGAACTACTGGTTGTCACAAATGCATGTGGTGGACTAAATCCACACTACAGCGCAGGCGACATCATGGTTATTGATGACCATATCAATCTAATGCACGACAATCCTCTCGTAGGTATCAACGACGATCGTCTCGGCCCGCGATTCCCAGACATGTCAGAGCCGTATTCCTTTCCACTCATTGATCGCGCGCTGGAAGTAGCTCGCCAGAAAAACTTTGTTGCCCATCGTGGCGTCTACGTTGCAGTCACTGGACCTAATCTCGAAACACGGGCTGAATATCGTTTCCTACGGACGATTGGTGCCGATGTTGTGGGTATGTCGACTGTCCCGGAGGTTATCGTTGCTGTACATGCAGGCCTCCGAGTCCTTGGACTATCAGTCGTAACAGACATGTGCCTACCGGATGCGCTTGAGGTCGCAACTGTTGAAAGAATCCTTGAGGTGGCACGAACAGCAGAACCAAAACTTCGTAACATCATTGAAGTAGCTGTTCGAGATGCAGCTGCTGAACTTTGATTTCACCGTGTAAAGTAAACCCACGGTGACATCACGAAGAGCACGTACTGTTACGAGCAGCTAAAGAGGCGTGATATTTCTTTGGTGAAAATGGCTGAGCATTCAGTGCACCGGCAATCATGAACCGACACGCATATGCTCAAAGTTCTCTAGCAGCCACTGTTCCTGCACGTGGCAGCCCTCATGCACATTGCTCGCCAACCTGAACCAGTCAGAACTCGCTGGCGTCCTCCGGCAAAACGACTCCATTCACCAACCTGTCGGACAAAGCCGTAATTTTCCCAACCGACAAGAGATACTGCGAGAGGCAATATTGACTCCCTTGGCATACCAAACTGGTATTAGACCCAGCAAGTTTGCTGCATGTCATTGAGCCCGGGGGCACAACAACACGGTGTATTGCAGCGCTTTCTCACGCCTTGGAGCACCTACAAAAACTATTGTGTGCGTGGCCGGACAGGCCTTACCAGCTCGACGCGGCTCAGCGGCATGCTGACAAAGCAATGCCGGCATGCCGGCTCTTCGGGCAGCCCGCTCCTACTATCAGCGAAGAACCGGCGCGACCAGCCCGGGTACAACAAACAGCACTGGGGTCAGAAGGCTGTGGTGGTTAAGATACGAGTCTCCCCAGAACGACACCTTCATTGTTTTCATCCCCAGTTGCGAATACGCCATGTTCCAGCCAGTCCGCGGCAGACCTGACCTGCCCACCACAGAAGCCGAAATCGCTGCACTTTGGAAATCTGCAGGCATCTATCAAAAGTCGCTCGACAATCGTCGTGGTGCAAAACGGTTTGTTTTCTTTGAAGGGCCACCAACAGCCAACGGAATGCCCCACCCCGGGCACTGCCTGACACGGGCCATCAAAGACTTGTACCCACGATACCGAACGATGCGGGGTGAGTTTTGCGAACGCAAAGCAGGCTGGGACACCCACGGACTCCCCGTAGAGGTGGAGGTGTGCAAGAGCCTCGGCATTCACTCAAAAGCCGAGATTGAAGAATATGGTGTCGAGCCATTCATCCATA
The DNA here is from genome assembly GCA_018694455.1 of Planctomycetaceae bacterium. Taxonomy (GTDB): domain Bacteria; phylum Planctomycetota; class Planctomycetia; order Pirellulales; family UBA1268; genus UBA1268. Next base: position 8,321 of record JABHNP010000153.1, read on the forward strand.
GGTGCCAGGAATCCGTCTGGAGATACATGAAAGAGTGGGAGACACTGACGGAACGGGTTGGTTTCTGGATCGATCTTTCGAAAGCTTACGTTACCTATCACCAGAGTTATGTCGAAAGCGTCTGGTGGGCTCTTGCCGAACTGTTTAATCGTGGCCTGTTGTATCAGGGTCACAAGATAGTGTGGTGGTGGCCGCAGGGTGGCACGGCCCTATCGAGCGGTGAAGTAGGCCAGGGATATCGTCAGGTAGCTGACCCAAGCGTCTATGTTGCCTTCCCTCTTCTTGATGCGAGTGGATCCCCAACAAACCGAAGCCTCATTGCATGGACAACCACTCCATGGACACTTCCTTCAAACCAATTTGCAGCCATAAAAGCTGACCTCACGTACGTTGCCGTCCGGTTTGAAGACGACCCGGAACGTGAATATATTCTTGCAGAGCCACTTGCAGCATCACTTGCCGACAAAAAGAAAACCACCATCGAAGTTCTCGAGTCCTTTCCAGGATCTGACCTCGTAGGTGCGTGCTACCTGCCCCCATTTGACTGCTTCCGTCCTCCCGGCCAGCCAGAACTCACTGCCCTGAAAAGCGGAGATGACGAGCCTACTGCCTGGCGTGTCATCGAAGCTGACTTCGTCACGACAGACTCGGGCACCGGCATCGTACATATCGCCCCAGCCTTTGGTGAGGTTGACTACGGTGTTCTTTTGGCCGAACGCAAACGATTTGAAAACAAAGTGCCACCACTCCTTAACTGTGTTGCACCTGACGGCACTTTCACTGACGAATTTCCGACTATGGCTGGGCGTTTTGTAAAGGATTGTGATCGCGACCTGACCCGCGACCTTCGCAGTCGGGAACTTCTTGTGCACCAAGAACAATATCTGCATGACTATCCATTCTGCTGGCGAGCTGATAACGACCCGCTGATCCAATACCCAAGAGCGAGTTGGTTTATCCGTACCAGTCAGTTTCGAGATGCAATGCTGGCCAACAACGAACAGATCAACTGGATGCCTGAACACATCAAGGAAGGCCGCTTCGGTAATTTCCTTGCGAACAATGTTGATTGGGCATTGTCGAGGGAGCGTTACTGGGGGACACCGCTTCCTATCTGGGTCTGTGAAGAGACAGGAAAAGCTGAGGCTGTCCCTGCGTACGAGGCACTTCTTTCCAAGCCAGGGGTCACCGGCACGGAGGTTTTTGAGAAGGCCAAGGCCGATCATCCAGAATTGTCTGATGACCTTCGTGTTCATAAACCCTACATCGACGCCATCACCTATGACTCTCCTTTCCAGGATGGTGCCCGGATGTATCGTGTACCGGAAGTTATTGATTGCTGGTTCGATTCTGGAGCGATGCCTTTTGCTCAGTGGGGCTGGCCACACACCGGGTCCGATGAATTTCAATCACAGTGGCCAGCTGACTTTATTTCTGAAGCAATTGATCAGACTCGTGGCTGGTTCTATAGCCAACTCGCAATCAGCACACTTCTTTTTGGGCCTGAATCATCTACCGAGGTGAAGCCACCAGCAACAATGCCGCCCAATGGCTACCCACACCCCTTCCGCAATTGCATTGTCCTTGGACACATGCTCGGAGAAGACGGTAGCAAGATGTCCAAGAGCAAAAGGAACTACAAGGAACCGACTGAGATCTTGGATCGCTATGGAGCCGATGCACTCCGGTGGTACTTTTTTGCGGGACAGCCACCCTGGAACAGCATTCGATACAGCGAGCGAGCAATTCGCGAGAGTGTCCCAGAATTTCTTTTAAGGCTCTGGAATGTCTATAGCTTTTTTGTGATCTACGCCAACATCGATGGCTTCAACCCTGCAACTCACATGAAAAACCCTGGCCAACTTGATCATAAAAATCTTGGAACGGCAGACGGCTTTCGCCCAGCATCCGAACGAAGTGAACTCGACCGCTGGATGCTCGCTGAACTCCACGCAACTGCCAACACAATGGTTGAAGCACTCGACGCCTACGATCACTATGTCGCTGCCAGGGCACTCTCTGACCTTGTAGACGCAGTCAGCAACTGGTTTGTTAGACGAAGCCGAGATCGGTTCTGGGCATCGGGAAGAGCCGACGCATCTGCAGATGGCAATGCTGAAAAGTGTGATGCGTACTGGACGCTCTATGAGGTCCTCACGACAACTGCACGTTTGGCCGCACCATTTGTTCCATTTGTAAGCGAGGCATTCTGGCAGAATCTTGCTGTGGGCCCCTTCGGAGGTCGAGTATCAGAAAGCATTCACCTCACTGACTATCCCGCAGCAGATGCTGAACTCATCAACCCAGATCTTGCTCGTCAGATGGCTCTTATTCGTGAAGTGGCCTCTCTTGGGCGGGCAGCACGAGCGCAGGCAAAACTCAAGGTTCGGCAACCACTCTCCAAAGTCGAGGTCATCCTCGCAGAATCACACAAAAATGATGCCGACTGGCTTGTCTCACATGCTGACCTTGTCTGCAATGAACTGAACGTGAAGGCATTTGAAATCTGTGCAGAGCCTGAGAGGTATATCACGCGGACTATCCTTCCAGACCTCAAAAAGCTTGGCCCACGTCTTGGCAAGAAACTCCCGCAGGTGCGAAGCGCACTCCAACAAGCCGACGCAACAACACTCATAACTGCATTTCGTGATCATGGTGTTGCAACTGTTAGTTTGGATGATGGGACAGACGTGTCCATTAGTGAAGAAGACTGCATAATCAGAACTACAGCCCGTGATGGCTGGGCTGCGGCCGAGGGCACACGAGGCGTCGTTGTGATTTCAAGTGAAATAACACCTGAACTTCTTGCTGAGGGCCAGGTTCGTGAAGTCATCCACGCCGTGCAGTCACAACGAAAGACCCTTGATCTCGAATTTACTGACAGAATAAAGCTCGGATTTGCCACCGAATCAGAAGAACTCCGCAAGGCACTTCAAGCCCACGCTGAATCGCTCGCCTCAGAGACTCTTGCGGTTTCTATTGAATTTGAGTTATTACAAAATGCTGAACTAGAAACACTTGATATCGACGGGCACGCCCTCACAATGAGCCTAAAGCGAGCAAGCCAATCCAAAGCATCCTGAGAGAAAGAAACCTTGACCCCGTGAGTAACGAAGGCATCACACATCCAATTCGCCTGGCAATCCTTCTGTCTGGATCTGGACGAACTCTTGAAAACCTACTACGACAACAAAAAGCCGGAGAACTCGCAGCTTCCATTAACCTTGTTGTGTCAAACCGAAAAGACGTACGCGGTGTCACCATTGCTGAGGAGGCAGACATTCCCACTGTTGTATCTAAGAAAGGTGATGCCACGCTCGAAGCGTGGAGCTCTGTTCTTTTTGATCATTGTCGAGCAGCAAATGTCGACTTTGTCGTCATGGCCGGCTTCCTCCAGCTCGTGAGAATCCCAGCTGATTTTGAACATCGGGTAATTAATATTCACCCATCATTACTGCCAGCATTTGGTGGAAAAGGGTTCTACGGCATCCGGGTACATTCCGCCGTTATTGAGCACGGATGCACAACTTCTGGATGCACTGTCCATTTTGTCGACAACGAATATGACCACGGACCAATACTGCTTCAGTCGCAGGTGCCGGTTACAACTGATGATACTCCGGAATCACTTGCC
>JABHNP010000314.1 GCA_018694455.1 Planctomycetaceae bacterium
GCCCACTCAGACTCTGCTTGCCTCGGTGTTTTTTTGCCACGACTTGTTGTGATTTCAGCCAGCTGTCGCGATGTAGGATCAAACGATGGAACTTCCGGGTTTGCAAAACCCAGTTCTCTAAAAATACCAGCCGTTGCTGGCGTAAGCGTCGTTCCGTCGGCCGCAACACTTACAACTGCTGGGTCAGCAAGTTGAGTTGCTTTACCAAACACTGTGGCCCACGGGAAAAAAAGCGCGACCTCAACATCAAAAATTATAAAAAGAAGTGCAACAACGTAAAATCGTAGATCAAACTGAACAAAACTTGACCCTATGGTTGGTTCACCGCACTCGTACACCTCAAGCTTTTCAGTATTCGGCAATTGCGGACGGACAAGCTTGCCCACTAAAAGGTTGAGAGCAAGAAAAACGCCACCTACGGCAACAAATAGTGCGATAAAACCGGCAATTAGAATTGGATCGAACATATTAACCTTATCCAGGACTGTCTTCTGCTAACGCTAAAAATCTAAAGCTCTCTCACAGGATCCAAAAGTTCTGCTTACAATTTACGATTCTAAAAATACCAGAAAGATTCCTTGGCCTAGGAATGGGGACCACCGTGCACAGGTTCGACGATAACTTTCGAAGCCGCAACGGCTGTAGGATTGATCGTTGATCGGCCCCAGCCAACATCAACTGGCAGCCTGGCAAAGTCAACAATTGTTCCGTCACGGCTGTAGCAACTGAGATCTAATGTCGATCCCATAAAAATGCAATCAACTGGACAAGGCTCAACGCACAATGCACAAAACATGCATTTAGAATAATCAATGGTAAAGCCAGTTACTTGAAAACCTTTTCCCCCACCTGTGGCCTTTTCCTTACCAATGTAAATACAATCAACAGGACAAGCCTTCGCGCACTGATCGCATGCGATGCATGTCGTGAGATCATAGCGGTGAAACCCACGATACCGAGCAGCCACAGGTGCTGGAAGTTCGGGATATTCAAAGTGTTCGGTGAATGCTTTTCTGTCCGGATTAAAAGTACTGCTGAAAACATTCAGCGTAACTCGCATACCATGCAGTACCGTTCCGATTGCTGTAAAAAGGTTGCGAAACCAACCGATCATGGCCGGGTATCCAATGGTGAAAAAATACAGGCGTTAAACGTACGAACAAACGATTGTACGAAAATCAAGGACTGACTTCTGGACCACTGTCCTTAGGCAATATGCTGCAAATAAGGATCGGCCTCGGTTGGGTCCATGATCAAAATGTTTGACGTAGCAGAGTAAAGTATAGAGCAGTCAAAAGAGACAACAAGCCGACACAATGAACTTAGTGCGCAGCACGCACCTAAGGCATTCTGTACCGAGAACAAGCGAACTACTCGCCGTAACTTACATCGCACTGACTGGCCCATGCTGCCCGAACACAGAAACGCCGATCCACACCAACTGTCCAGAAATCACACCTACTCATCGCTACGAACAAGCACTGCTGACATGAGCTGCATGACGGTTTTTGGCATAACAAAGCCCCCCTTACGCCCCTCAAAATAGTGCTTTTTCAAGGTAATCACGCATTCCGGATGGGCTTTTCGAACAAATACTGCCTGAAATCACCCGATTTTTCTTGACCAGGAACGTAAAATACCTAAATTTTAATTAGTTTCTCCGTTTTGAAACCGTTGTCTTGGATGGTCAGTTCGATCATCGTAGGAAGCCTTATGCTCGTACTATCCCGAAAAAAAGACGAAAGTATTGTTATCAACAACGATATCCGAATCGTCGTTGTTGAAATCCGAGGAGATAAAGTACGTCTTGGGGTCGAAGCACCGAAAGAAATCCCTGTGCATCGAAGTGAAGTATATGACGCTATTAGTAGTGATGAATTGCCAAATGCCATTGCTGCCTTGAATAACGCCAAATCTGCCCCTGCTTCTTGTGAGCCCGCCGACCCGTCCGAACTTTTTTCGGACTGAGCCTATTTTTGGTAGAGGACTCGACTTTCAGAGCGTCGACGGCTATCTTCCGAGTACCGAGATTATCCGCACACGTGTGTGGAGTAAGCGGCCCCATCGTCTAGAGGCCTAGGACATCGCCCTTTCACGGCGGCAACCGGGGTTCGAATCCCCGTGGGGTCACTTTTCTAAGTGATGAAAAACAGCGTAGTATGGCCAAATCAGAAATGGTTCAAACGCAGCACAGTCAATATGACGCAATTCTATTTGTGAGTTTTGGAGGTCCAGATAAGGCTGACGACGTAATGCCCTTTCTGGAAAATGTTCTGCGTGGACGCAATGTGCCCAAAGAGCGAATGATTGAAGTAGCTGAGCACTATCATCATTTTGGCGGAAAGAGTCCCATTAATGAACAGAACATTGCGTTAATTACTGCGATACGTCAAGAACTCTCGACGTTAGGTCCGCAGATACCTGTCTACTGGGGAAATCGCAACTGGCATCCGCTGCTCACGGACACCATTCGTGAAATGAAAGATGCAGGAGTTCGTAGAGCACTTGCTTTCGTCACAAGTGGATTCAGTTGTTATTCCGGTTGCCGTCAGTACCGTGAAAACATTCAAAACGCCCGAGAAGCCATTGGCCAAGATGCGCCAGAAATCGACAAAATCCGTGTCTTCTTTAATCACCCTGGGTTTGTTAATCCAATGGCCCGAAATGTACGGGATGCACTCGACTTGCTGGGGAACGAGACTCGCGGACCAGTCTTGTTTACTGCCCATAGCATTCCCCTTTCCATGGCCGATTCGTCTGACTACTGCAAGCAACTTCAGGAAGCATCTCGATTGGTTGCGCAACAGGCAAACATCTCAGACTGGAAACTTGTGTATCAAAGCAGAAGTGGCCCACCCACTCAACCATGGCTTGAGCCAGATGTTTGCGATGCAATACGCAACCTTCATAAGCGGGGCGAGAAGTCTGTTGTCATTGCCCCTATTGGGTTTATCTCAGATCATATGGAAGTGCTTTTCGACCTTGATACGGAAGCAGCTGATCTTTGCAAATCACTGGACATGAAAATGGCGAGGGCGAAAACAGCGGGCACAGATCCCGAGTTTGTCCGCATGATCCGAGACCTCATTGCGGAAAGGGCTTTTAGCCTGCCTGAGAAAACAGCGATCGGATGTATGCCAGCAAACCATGATGTCTGCCCTCTTGACTGCTGTCCGGCACCAGTGCGTCCTACTACAAGCCAACGTTCCTAGGCATAATCAATTGTTCTCTGCTGAAATGGAACTTATAAAATAATGGGTGATCACAACCCTCGTGAACTTATTGTTCTCACTCACGGCTTTATGGCACACCGCTTTATGCTGAATGTCCTTGCTCGAAGACTTCGCCGAGCTGGCTGGAACACTGACATCTGGGGCTATGAGAGTTTTGTTACGTCGGTAACAACCCATGCCCGCAACTTCTCTGACTTTCTTGCTGAACGCTGTAGCGATGATCGCTATGATCACATTCATCTTGTTACCCATAGTATGGGATGCATCATCGGTAGAATGGCGATTCATCAGGTCCAGTCTGAAAAAATCAAACGATTTGTCATGCTAACACCACCGAATCGTGGGTCATTTGTCGCGACAAAGACAGCGAAAATTTTTGGCCGTTTCTTTCGGCCTGTCGCTGAATTAACAACTGAAAAAAATAGCCTTGTCAATTCCCTTGAAGATCCTTCTGATGTCGAAGTTGGTGTCATTGCGGCACAGCAGGACACTCTGGTAAGCCTTGAGAGCACGCGTCTCGGAGTACCGCACGAGCACATCACGCTTCCGTGCCTCCATTCAGCTGTCTTGTTCCGCCAGGACGCTGCAAGCCTCATTCATTCCTTCTTGAAAACCGGCAAC
>JABHNP010000267.1 GCA_018694455.1 Planctomycetaceae bacterium
ACAATATTATTGACACCTACAGGCTTCATAAAAAATGCCTGCCTTCCACTTGGAAGGCAACAGTCGCCACCAAGAGACACTTGATCGCCTTGTGCTGTGATCTCTGGCTCATGCCAGCCCTCAATCTCTTGCTTAAGCCGTGCAACAATATCGGGGTGTTTTGCAGAACATTCGTTTTGTTCGTGGGGATCTTCTGTCACGTTATACAGTCGCACTGGGGCCTGATCCCACACATGAAGATTGGCATACTTCGTTGTATCTGCTCCGTGATATCGCACAAGGAGTTTCCAATCTCCATCGACACACCAGAGATATTGGAGCGTTCCATCTGATTGACCAAGCATCATATTATGTGTTGCATTGCAGACACCAAAAACACACGTCCGGGCATCCCGCTTTTCTACATCAAGAAGATTGATACCAGGAAGATCGGCGGGCACTTCCACATCTGCTGCCGCTGCAATAGTAGGAAAGAGATCGATTGCATGGGCAAAACGTTTCGATTGTTCCGGCTTTACTTTGCCTGGCCATGAGATCATGATTGGAGTCCGTATTCCGTTCTCATAGGGTGAACTTTTCGAACGCTGTGCATAGCCTTTCCACAGCTTCTGATTTGGATCGTCGGCATTTGTACTCGGCGCCGCCCATCCGTTATCACAGATGTAGACCACCATCGTATTGTCTGTCAGATTCTTGTCATCGATGTAACTGAGCAACTCACCACATGTTTCATCAAACCATTCACACATGGCGTAGTACTTGACAAGGTCCGCAGCCCGGCCTTCTTTCTCATACTTTGTAAGCAATCGTTGTGGTGGATTATGTGGTGTGTGTGGCAGAAAGGGTGCGTACCACAACAGAAACGGCTTCTCTTCGGCGACGGCCGTATCGATGAATTGCGTAACTGGTTGCATTCCCTCACGACCAATTTTCAGCCCCGCATCACCATGCCGACCTCTACGTTTTGGATCACCATGGGTCATTCCATCAGTAAACCCACCGTCCTGCCACGACCCTTCCCACCACTTTCCAGATTGATGCGCAAGGTAGCCGTGGGCAACAAGTGTTTTGACGAACGTTGGAAATTTATGAAATGATTCCCGCAACGGCACATCCAGCGCTGCGCGATTCGTAGACCCATCGACATCATTGCCTGTGATGCCATGCTGAAATGGATATCGACCGGTAAGCATTGATGCGAGTGATGGCCGACACAATGGTGCCGCAACATACCCTCGATCCATAACAAGGCTATGCTCAGCAAGTCTGTCGAGATGCGGTGTCTGGATCACTGGGTGCCCCATAAACCCGTAATCAGTCCATGCCTGATCATCACTAATGATGACCACAACATTGGGTTGATCTGCGCCGTGTTGATCTGCGCCATAAAGATGGCCTGCTACACAGATTATCAATGCAATAACACTGACAACTCGACTCGCTCTTTTCCTGACCATATATACTGCTCCCTATTTCGCAAAAAGTAGGCACTCTCACCTACTTGGTTAACTCAAAATATCATTGACAACATGTGCTTCTTCAACTCCCGTGAGTCGCTGGGACAGACCACGGAACTTGAACGTGAAGCGTTCGTGATCAATACCGAGTTGATGCAGAATTGTGGCATTGAGATCACGAATATGAACTGGGTTTTCAACGACGTTGTAAGCGAATTCGTCCGTTCGGCCATAGTCATAACCCGCTTTGATTCCGCCACCTGCCATCCAGCTTGAAAAACATCGGCCGTGATGATCCCGGCCCGCCGACGGACTCCCTAAGGCACCCTGACTGTACACGGTTCGGCCAAACTCTCCACCCCACACCACAAGCGTATCATCCAGCATACCCAGGCGTTTCAGGTCTTGTACCAAGGCCGCTGATGCCTGATCGACGTCTCGACATTGTTTGGGCAACTGATTCTTAATCGAAATGTGTTGATCCCAACCACGATGAAACAACTGGATAAACCGCACACCACGTTGAGCCATGCGTCGGGCAAGCAGACAGTTTGCAGCAAAACTCCCGGGGCGTCGTGCGTCATCACCGTAGAGTTCAAATGTTGATTCTGGCTCATCAGAAACATTCGTCAGATCAGGAACCGACGTCTGCATGCGATAGGCCATCTCATAGGCCTCAATCCGAGCCAGTGTTTCAGGATCACCCGCCGCAGCAGCGTGCTTTTGATTCAGGTCACCGAGTGTATCGAGTAATTGACGTCGAGAATCGCGTGAGACTCCGGATGGGTTCTTGAGATACAGTACAGGATTCACACCGGGCCGTAACATGACACCTTGATGGCTTGAGGGCAGATACCCACTACCCCACAGCCGTGAAAAAAGTGGCTGTCCAGGATTTTTGCCGCTGCCTTGGCTCAGGAGAACCATATAGGCAGGAAAGTCATCGCTCTCACGTCCGAGCCCGTAACTAAGCCAGGCACCCAGCGAAGCATGCCCCATCTGCTGTGAGCCGGTATTGATGAACGTTACTGCAGGATCATGATTGATCGCCTCGGTCCATAAAGAACGAACGATTGTAATATCGTCAGCAATCGACTGCGTATGCGGCACAATGTCACTGATCCAAGTGCCGTGCTCACCACAACGACGACCACCCCACAGTGGCTTGACGACGGGGAAACTTGTTTGACCAGAGGTCATTCCGGTCAATCGCTGCCCACCACGAACAGAGTCAGGAAGATCTGTCCCATGTAACGAGTCCATGGCTTCGTGATAATCAAAGAGATCAACATGGCTTGGGCCACCAGATTGAAATAAATAAATCACACGCTTGGCTTTTGGAGCAAAGTGTGGCAGCTCAGGAAGTCCTTCAGACCTCGTTTCTCCAACGGCAGCAGCCGCCTTGTCACTCTTAAGAAGATTCCCGAGTGCAAATGCACCGAGGCTTACTGCAGAACTGCCCAGCAGTGACCGACGCGTCAGCAGTTGAGCTCGTCGCAGTTCAATATTAAAAGGAAGTGAATGCATAATGAGTAATGAAGACTACTGTCTGGTTAGAACTTCGCTTAGATTGAGTAACAGCGTTGCTATCTGTGTCCACGCAGCCTGTTCCACCGGATCGACATCTTGTGTCGCAGGATACTCACCAACAGCAATAACACGCTCTGCATTTCTTGGACTTCTCTGAAATCGTGCTCTTTCGGCAGCTAAGAGCCGTGCAATCAAGTTGATCTCGGAATCCGTGGGTGGACGTGAACTTATGGATTCAAAGGCCCACTCGATACGTGAACGATCGTCAGGTGTCGATTGCTCCTGCAAAATAGAACTGGCAAACACACGCGCTGCTTCAGCAAACTGGGGATCGTTCAATGTCACGAGTGCCTGAAGCGGCGTATTCGTCTTACCCCGATCGACCACGCACATTTCACGATTTGGAGCATCAAAGGCTGCCATGGCAGGATGCGGACTTGTCCGCTTCACGATTGTGTACAAGCTTCGACGATATAATTTTTCACCATGGTCTTGAACAAAGACCTGTTTTGTCGCCGGCGTACTTCCAAAATGACTTATCTCTTTCCAGAGCCCATGCGGCTGGTACGGGTGAACACTCGGCCCCCCAACACGTGGCACTAGAAGCCCACTTACAGCCAATGCCTGGTCACGAATAAATTCTGCAGGAAGTCGAAATCGAGGACCCCGACCAAGCAATCTATTACCCGGGTCAACTGTTATTTGTTCAGCGGTTGTTGATGATTGCTGTCGATATGTTGCACTCGAAACAATCATCTGAATCAATTCTTTTTGATTCCATTCATGACTGACAAAACGCATTGCCAGATAGTCAAGCAGGTCCGGATGACTTGGATACTCCCCCTGTGATCCGAAATCAGCTGACGTGGAAACAATCCCTGTTCCAAAAAACAATGCCCAAATACGATTCACCGCAACGCGTGCCGTCAAAGGATGATTTGAGTCTGTCAACCAGTCTGCAAGATCGAGACGTGTCGGCTGACGTTTTTTTGGATCTTTATTTTCGTTATTTAATCTCTCTTCATTGTCCCCGAGACGAAGCGGTGGCAGCACTTGTGGGGTTCGCGGTGTCACACGTATCGATGGTGCATCATATTGACCACGGGTTAAGACAAATGTCTCCCGCGGCTTGGAGGAAACATTCATCACCATTGCCGAATGCTTCTTCGTAAGCATATTCTTTCGCTCTTCCAGATTGCTTATCTGTGTTCGTAGCGAACTCAAAGAAAGTGCTGTCTGTCGAAAGAGTGCAAGCAGCCGTTCTTGGGTGCCCTTGCTCCAGTGCGACTGGTCTGCTGCTAGAGCTGCAGCAATGGCATCACCCCACTTGCTCTGGGGATCATGACCCGTAAAAGGACGCACTCTCCATCGGAAAGGAAGCGATTGATTTTTTCCAAAAAAGACAAGCACGCTCAGGAAAGGTGTTTTTGTTTGATCAACAGGCTGATCGAACGTTAGTGTAAGACGCTGCTTCTGATCTTTTTGTGATGGCTGCCACCAGTGGACGTTTCGTTCATCGAGCACTGACGGTGCTGCATGGTCATCAGCTGAAGTACTTGCTGTCGCCGTAACAAACTCGCATTGACCATGATAGTCCACCTGATCAGCAGGCTGATTATTTGCAGACACCAATACGGCTGTCACTTTAGGAACACCGTCAGCAAACGGAGTCAATGCAAGTAATGACTCTTTCATTTCCTCAGCTTTTGTCCCTGCCGCATCAGGGACCTGCTGGGGATAAAATTCGATCGAAATACCTGATATCGTTTCGCTTGCTTGCTGGGACCCTTGCCGCAATTGCATCGAATGACTGAATCCAGCCAGACCCTTACTCGGAGCCGACAAAGAGACGGTTCCATCAGAATCAAATTCGTAGGGACCAGGCCGATTCGGCGCCGAAGCGTCGAGTAGTTCAGCGTCGACGTAACGAAAGCCCTCTCCGCGCACTTCCTCCCGTCTGCGTTCCTCTGCAACCCACTCGTCAAACCCACTTGTTGTATTTGATAATTTAATGCGTGCTGCTGCCAGTTCAGCATTCACACTTTTGAGTTCATCTTGAGCCATAACCGTAGAGGCAGACACCTGCGGCATAGCATTTCTGCCAGCATTTCCATCAAGCCCACGGTCAT
>JABHNP010000316.1 GCA_018694455.1 Planctomycetaceae bacterium
CTTTTGCTGAATACCAATTGCCTGAGGCAGTGATTAAATTAAAACAGGGGTTTGGTCGATTGATCCGAACTCGAGAGGATCGCGGACGCGTGATTATTCTTGATCCACGAATGATCACCAAGCCATACGGAAAAATTTTCCATAAGAGTTTGCCTCCGGCACGGCTTCATATTCATCCATTTAGTCGATCCGTTGAAGCCCCTTACTAAAACAAGTGCTTCATTAAGACGATGTTTAAGAGCACACTTGCCTTTACGATATCAGAAATATATTCTGTAATTTTACTACCTAATAAGTTGTAACTCTGCCCATGTTGTTGGGTCACTCTCCCAGGGAAATTCGGGTGGTGCAAAGGCTGGTATTTTTCCGAGTCGTCGATCGATTGTGGCTGCAAAAAAACCAAGTCGTGGACTTTCTTCAGGGTCCCACCCTGGAAGTGCGGGTGCCGTGAGGAAAGCCTCTATCTGCCAGCCAGTTGATGAATTGACGGCTTCTATGAAAACTGCATCAGGGGGCAGTGAGGAGGCCTCTTCACTTGTTCGCGGGATTTGTGCAGCGACAGCAACTGGTTTGTCAGCAGATTTTCCACCACCGGTCGGAAGGAGAGCGAGTCGCTGGCAGAAACGACCTGCGCGGTGGCTTTCCCCTGTTGGGCGAGTTGCGATCCAGAGATGAAGTCCGTCGCTATCTTCTGGTTTGGTTGGTTGGCACCACCTGCTTCCCGAAAGCCCTTCAACTTTTGCGCGGACGCCTAGTCCTGCTTCGTTCCATCCGACAGCAATTTCAAGAATGTCAGGAACATCAGTAATTCCCGCGAGTCGTGGTAAATAGCATGCCTTGTCAAGATGGCTTTCCGCTGGAGGCCAAAGCCGTTCCTTCCAAGAGCAAGGAAAACGGAGATTAAAGACGCTAGCAGGGTTTACAAGTGGCATATTGAGTACCTTCGGAGGAAGTTCTCTCCAAGGCTGGAGGGTATGCTACACAGTAGCGGGTTTCGTTTGTGATCGACAAGAAAAGAGTTTACGGAGAATTTTGTTCGGATGCGGGTGCTGCAGATTTCTAGCGAGGCAACACCGTTTGCCAAGACCGGAGGGCTAGCCGATGTTGCCGGTGCGTTACCAGATTCTCTTGGGCGTGCTGGCTGCACTTGTACGCTCGTTGTACCAGCCTACCGGGAGGTTTTCGAGAAAAATCTGCCAATCCAAAAAACAAACATACAGTTTTCGGTGCCTGTTGGAAAAAAGATTCTTGAAGCCATTGTTTATTCGTGCGAGCTTCCCAATCAAAAGCATTCGGTGTTTCTTGTCGGGAATAAGCATTGTTTTGATCGAGATACCCTTTACGGAGGCGCGGAGGATTACGCCGACAATGCTGAACGATTTATTTTCTTTTCACGGGCAGCGTTGGAGCTGGCTGCGAGACAGCCTGACCCGTTCGATATTATTCATTGCCATGATTGGCAAACAAGCCTTGTGCCGGCGTACCAAAAACTTCTCTACAAATCGTGGCCAACGCTCTCGGAAGCACGTTCAATTCTTACCATACATAATGTTGGTTATCAGGGAATGTTTTGGCACTGGGATATGCTTCTCACAGGATTTCATTGGCAGTACTTCAACTGGCGGCAACTGGAGTTCTATGGCCAACTCAATATGCTCAAAGCCGGAATTGTTTTTGCAGACCAGATAACTACAGTCAGTCCAACCTACGCAAAAGAGATACAGGCTGCTCCGGGTGGCTGTGGACTTGAGGGAGTACTTCAAGAACGTGCATCCGATTTGACGGGCATAGTCAATGGTATTGACACGAGGTTGTGGAATCCGAAGGCTGATGAATTCATTCCTCGCCATTATGGCATTGATAGCGTCAGGGATGGAAAGTACACGGCGAGAGTCGCTCTTGCCGCTCGACTTGGACATGCTGCTCCTGATGATCGACCGCTTTTGGCTTTTGTTGGTCGTCTCGCAGAGCAGAAGGGCGTAAGTCTTGTCGTCGATCTCCTCCATCGTATGGCCGGGTCAGGTATTGCAAGATTTGTTGTACTGGGCACCGGTGATCCGCAGTTTGAGGAATCGCTCAGGATCGTTGCCTCCCAGTATCCAGAAGCTATTGATGTGGTTATTGGTTTTGATGAAGTGCTGGCACACTTAATTCAGGCATCAGCAGATATTTTGCTCATGCCAAGTCAATATGAACCATGTGGACTTGCGCAGCTTTATGCTTTTCGGTACGGCACGATTCCAATCGTTCGAGCTACAGGTGGTCTTGTAGATACCGTGGTCAACCTGAGTGATCAGACATGTGCAGATGGCACTGCAAGTGGCTTTATGTTTGAGGCGTTTGAATCAGCAGCTCTTGAGGCAGCGGTTCGGCAAGCGATTGATGCCCGTGAGAATACAGAGCTTTGGCAGGACCTGGTCCGAAGTGTCATGCAGCAGGACTGGTCTTGGGATGTGAGTGCCCGAAAGTACCAGAAAGTCTATGGTCGGGCACTTGGAAATGCCCCTGTTGATGTTGTGGACGTAGGCTGACTCACTTGATTGGGGTAGTTCGCGGAGGGTGGGATGCTCTGTAAATTTGGTGAATCCATAGAGTCGTTACCAGTGGAATTCTTTTCCTAAACAAGGTCATGCAATACTTGTCGATACATTCTCTATGAGAAATCCTGTATTCCAATTGTGCCTCCTGCTGACCATTTTTCTTTGCTCAAGTGGGCAATTTTTCTGTACGGCGTTTGCCGGTGAGTGTAATACGTGCAGAGGACCCTTCGGTGGGAAAACACCGCCGTGTGATGATACAGGATGTGGTCCTCGTTATTGGGGGGCATTCTGCGATGAACCTTTTCGTCCAGATCCCTGTAATTGCCGTAATGAGTGGGATGGTGGATGCTTTCAGTCACCGTCACTTGATCTACTCGCACCATGGCAAATGGCCCCTGGAAAAGGATTTTGGTCACCAAAGCAGTGTGGCTATGCAACTGAGGGCACCTGTCAAACCTGTGGCCCACGTGGCTGGTTTGATTTTTGGAAACCCCGAGGCTGTTCAAAGTGACTTTCGGACAAAGCTTCGGCACACTGTTTTCTTTTCAACACACTGTTTGCTATTGCGTGTAATCACGAGCGAGTGAGGCAGCGTAAGTGATTATGTCAGTTCGCTCAAGACATGCCGCCCGTAGCTTTTCACCGCCAGCAGCCTTGTGTGAAAGTTCTATCAATGGTGGTAGGGTCGCAGCAATCGATGAATTTTGCGTGTGGGCTGTTTCTGTAGGTCGAGCGAGGATGGCATCAAGTGCTTCTGCTGGTCGGTTGATACGAGCTGCTAAGACAGCAAGCACGTCCCAGGCGGCGGGGGCCTCGTACTCATTTGCCTCTTCTGCTTCTTGTCGAAAGAATGCAATGGCTTGATCTTTTTCTTCACCCAGTTGTGCTGAGTAGAACAGACGAGAAGCTTCTCCGAAATGAGTAAATGGTGTTTCGCCAGGATACTGAAAGTCAGTTGGTAACCGACACGCATAGCATGCCAGCGCATGGGCCAGTTGAATATCATGCTCATCAGTGCATATTCTTGCGAAACGAAGTACAGCCTGAAGATGTGAGGCATCGACATGAATGCTTTCTTCGTCAGAAAGACCGCCTGCGGCCTCTAAGAGGTTGGAAATTGTGCCTTGGCGAGCCTTTATGTCATTGATTAGAGCAGGGCCAATGAGTTTTCGTTCGGCAAGGTCTCTGCCTAGATTTTCGAATATCTCGTCATGAAGATGTCGCACCATTATTGAGGCAGCAGGTTCTTGTTGTGCCGGAGGAAGTCCAGCGATCGACTGTTCGTAGGCCGTTACAGCATTACAGGTTCCTTGGGCAGCTAGCATGACTCGAATACCAAGAGCCGGGTCGAGGTTTTCCCAAAGAGCCAATTGGATAATTTCCTGAAGCGGCTGATATTCTTCGTCATTCGATGCAGACTCATCTTGTTCGAGAAGCCGGGTAGCTATGTGACCAAGTCTTTTCACGATCTCATGGGTTTCGACAGACGCTCGCAGATACATCCATCCGGAGGAAATCTGCCCTTCCTCGAAAAGCTTCCAGCCGACGTCACGGCACGCGGCAATTGTTTTTTCATCGAGTGTTTTCTTTGCTATGTCATCGGTATTCGTTAAAGGCCCTGCGAGGGGTAATTTCAGAGATGCGCGCGCTCGTAAGAGTTGCACATCAAAGAGACTATGCCAGCGACCTGAGTGTCGAAGTGAATTCTCGAGTTTTTGAAACATTGCGTCTGTTCCATACTCTTCGAGGGTCGCAGTGAGTTCTGCAGCAAGCAAGGTAGTGTCTGCTAATTCTTTTTCTTCAGTCATAGTATCGAAGTGCTTTCACATGGGTGTTTTGTGTTCACGCGTTTTGCTGTCGCACAGATTCATAGGCAAGTACGGCAGCCGTGGCCGAAACATTGAGGCTATCGGCGAGGCCGAGCATCGGAAGAGCAACTGTTTCAAGTACAATTTTTTTATTCTTTGCGGCATCGAACCAGAGAGCAGAGATTCCATGGGCTTCACTTCCGAGCAAGATTGCAGACTGCTTTGACATTTCAGCTGCATGCCAGTCAGTAGTGCCAACGGGGGTGGCGGCAACAATGTTTTGTTGGTGATGTTCGCACCACTGGATGGCTGCAACAGATGTATCACATGCAACAGGAACATGAAACACTGTCCCTAGGCTTGCTCGGATGACAGCAGGGTTCGAGGCATCGGTTCCTTGCCCGCAGATAATAACACCACCGAATCCAGCCGCATCAGCGGTGCGAAAAATGGCACCAAGGTTTCCTGGTTTTTCAATTCCTTCCAAGAGAAAAATCGGCGAGTTCGGTCGAGGTTTGAAGTCTGCTAATGATTCAGCGCGAAATCGTGCAACAGCTACGATCCCCTCATTCCGATTTCCAAAAGCAATTTTTGAGAAGGGGCGGCTGCTGAGCGGTGTTACTGCTGCACCTTGGACGGCGGCTTGAGTAATTATTGATGTAAGATTCGTTTGTTGTGCACTCGTAAGCGAAGAGAAAGAGTCGGCATCGAAGAATACTTCAGTAATCTCTTTCTGAGCAGCGAGGCAACGGTGTATTTCGCGTTGCCCATCGATGAGGGTGAGGCCAGTCTGACGTCGAGTCATTGCATCTCGAAGCTTCGATGTAGTTCGAACACGAGGGTTGGATGGACTCGTGATTGTTTCACTCGTAGATATTGATTGAAGTTGTGGCAATTCTGTGATCTCCTCGATGAATTCATCTTATTGCGCTGTGTCTACAATGCCACTCGAGCGAGCGAACCCGCCGAGATGGAGCGTTCGTCTATGAAGATCCATGCATGAAAGTGAACCACTAGAGACCGGTAGTACTCTGGACGGTACTACTTGAAGTGCGGACGACAGTGCTGTGGCCAGGCGTTGGTGATGCCATCCTGGGGAGTGTGCAGTAAGAAGAATGGGGCCATGTGCTGTTGGGGCTAGCAATTGTGCACAGTCTGTCAGAAGTGACCCAAGATGCTTGTCGATAGAAAAGGCCTCCCCCTTTGGTCCGTGGCCCCATGACGGTGGATCAAGCAC
>JABHNP010000185.1 GCA_018694455.1 Planctomycetaceae bacterium
CAGTTCTCACTGCAGAGAATTCAGAGGCCCCACGTTGGAAAGATATTCCCGAAGATTTCAGGCCAGTCCTTGCACGTGAAATGGAAGTCTACGCTGGTTTTGTTGAGTACACCGACCACCACATTGGTCGCATTGTAGATTCCCTTGAAAAGCTACAGGTGCTCGACAACACCCTTATTTACTACATAGTCGGTGATAATGGTGCCTCAGCAGAGGGTGGCCTCAATGGGTGCTTCAATGAAATGAGTTACTTCAATGGCATTCAGGATCTTGAAACAGAGGAATACCTGACAAAGAGAAAAGATGAGCTTGGAGGACCAGACTCATATAACCATTATGCCGTTGGTTGGGCATGTGCCATGAACACGCCATATCAATGGACGAAGCAGGTTGCCTCGCATTGGGGTGGCACACGCAATGGTACCGTTGTGCATTGGCCGGCGGGAATTAAGTCGAAGGGTGAAATGCGATCACAATTCTGTCATGTGATCGATGTTGCTCCGACCGTCCTTGATGCGGCGAATCTTCCTCAGCCACGTTTTGTGAACGGTGTTGAGCAGGATGCAATTGAAGGCACCAGCATGCAATACACCTTCGATGACTCAAAAGCCAAGGAACGTCATAGTACCCAATACTTTGAGATTCTTTGTAATCGTGGCATTTACCACGATGGTTGGACTGCAGTTACCAAGCATCGAACTCCTTGGGCGGCTCCAACAGAAAAGCTACCTGCCTTCGATGATGATAAATGGGAGTTGTATGCCGATACAGACTGGACTCAATCAGAAAATCTTGCCGAGAAAATGCCGGAAAAACTCCACGAACTTCAGCGGCTCTTCCTGATCGAAGCTGCGAGATATAAGGTACTGCCGCTCGATGATCGTGTGTTTGAAAAGTTGAATCCTGATACAGCAGGCCGTCCTGTGTTAGTGAAAGGAACAACGCAAATCTTGTTTCCAGGTATGGGACGACTCCTTGAAAACTGTGTCTTGAGTATCAAGAACAAGTCGCACGCAGTGACCGCTGGTATCGTCGTCCCTGAGGATGATGCTACGGGAGTCATCATATGTCAGGGTGCAAATATCGGTGGCTGGTCACTGTACGCTCATGAGGGCAAACTAAAATATTGCTACAACTATGGTGGCTTTGGGAACACCTTTGTGACATCAAAAGAAAAGCTTAGCCCTGGTCAGCACCAGGTTCGCATGGAGTTTGCTTACGAAGGCGAAGGGCTCGGCAAGGGCGGAACGGTAAGTCTGTTCGTTGATGGTGATGAGGTTGCCGAAGGCAAAGTTGAAGCAACCCTCTCCAATATCTTCTCAGCCGATGATGGCTTGGATGTTGGTGAAGATTCCGGTGCTCCTGTTTCACCTGACTACGGCCCTGTTGGAAATCACTTTAATGGGGAAGTGAAAGGCGTTCAGCTCTCAATTGCTGAGAACGAAAACGAGGGCCAGGTTGTCGATCCAAAAGATGCTGTACGAGCTATGTTCGGAAGGCAGTGACTCGAATGAAACCAAAAAAGGAGCAATTGCTAATGACCCTTCGAATGTTTTTGTGCTCATTGATGCTCATGTCGGTTACGCAGGCAGAAGATCTCTTGCCATCATGGGCTGAGACGGCACCAAAGCAGGCAATACTTGATTTCGTTGCGAGAGTCAGTGAGCCCAATGGAAAAGATTTTGTTCCAGAGCAGGATCGTCTGGCTGTTTTTGACAATGATGGAACACTTTGGCCGGAATGCCCGATGCCTTTTCAGATTGCATATGTAATTGATGAGGTGAAGCGGTTGGCAACTGAGCAGCCTGAGTTGGTAAAAGATCCAATGATAAAAGCGGCCCTCGAGGGAGACTTCAAGGCTCTGTTCGCTGGAGAAAAACATGATGGCTTTATGAAGATCATGGCACTGACTCATTCTGGAATGTCCAGTGACGAGTTTTCGAGGCGTGTCAAATCATGGTTTGCAACAGCGAAATACCCACCACTCGGGACTTCGTATGGAGAAGCAAAGTATCAGCCGATGCAAGAGGTATTCGATCTTCTTAGGTCGGAGGGCTTTAAGATTGCCATCGTGTCTGGTGGTGGTGCCGACTTTATGCGGCAGTTTTCTCAAGATGTCTACGATATCGAGCCGGAATGGGTTCTTGGTTCGAGCGCTGATGTTGTATTCGAATTGCAGAACAACAAGCCAACGTTCATGAAGCAGGCAACAGGCCTCTATATTAATGATAAAGTCGGAAAATCTGTGCGGATTTATCAACACCTTGGGAGACGCCCAATTGCATGCTTTGGCAATTCGGACGGTGATCAGTCCATGCTTGAATATACGACAATAGACAATCCGTATAAGTCTCTTGGTGTGATTATTCACCATACAGATGGACAGCGTGAGTGCCAGTATGATGTGAAGCCACCATTCAGTGGTAAGCTGATAACTGCTCTTGAAGAGGCTCCAAAGTGGGGCTGGGTTGTTGTTGATATGAAGAATGATTGGGAAAAAGTTTTTTCAAAAAAATAAAGTAGTGTGATATTTTTCTGAGGTTTGTTGTAGGGAAGTGAGAATATGAAGATGCATATGAAAACGTTGATTCTTACCGCTATTGCTTTTGGACTGTGTTGTCCAGAAGGTGTGTACGCTCGTCCTGGCGGCGGTGGAGGTCGTTCTGCTGGTGGGTCACGACCGAGCGCGGCGAGTCGACCGAGCGCACCGAGTCGACCTGCACCCAGTGCAAAGCCTGCACCGAGTCGACCTGCACCCACTGCAAAACCTGCAACTCCCTCAAGGCCAACCCCGAGTGGAGACGTTCGCAAGAATCTACCCTCGAAGCCATCCGGTAATCTTTCAGGAGCAAGTGGTGGAAAGATCTCTGCTGGTGACATGTCTGGGAAAGCGTCAGCAGCAGCCGCAAATCGTACTGGAAGTCGACCGACCCAGGGTCAGGTTCAGGATTTTCTCAAAGCTTCCGGGGGGAGTGGTGCTGCAGCAGATGCTGCAAAGAGTCGTGTTGAGACTGCGAAAACGACATCCGGTACGGCAGTTTCTGAATTTTTAAATAGCAACGGGGCAGCGGCCACCGCAACCGCATCAAAGAACGTTGCTGATACTCGTGCAGATGCCATTTCAAATCGAACCGATACACGGTCTGATACCCGTGGAAGTCGGGGCGAGAATCGAGATTATGCCTCAGATAATAGGCAGGATCGCGTTTCTGGGCGCGGTGATCGGCAGTCGGTGCGGGTTGAAAACAGAGGCGATGTTCGAACAGATCTGGCGTCCGGTCGTTCAGATCGCCGTACGACACGGCAGCAAAACTTGGGTGTTCAGGCAGACTCAATTCGTACCCAACTCAATTCAGCGTACGACAGCGGGCTCCACGAAGAGTTCTGGTCTGGGGCGCAAACTGGCCATTACTACTTTGACAAAAATCCAATCTTTTGGAGTTGGGCTGGTTTTAGGACCGTGTCGGCCATCATGCCAAGGAATTGGGGTGAAGGTCGGTACTACGATTACGGTACAGGTGGATCCAGTTACTATGACGGGACGACTGTCATGGATGACGGCCAAGCGGTGCCGGCTGAAGAATATGCCCAACAGGCTGAAGAACTTGCTCTTAGTGTGCCTGATGAAAATGCTGAAGCGTCAGATGCCTCAAGCGATGAATGGTTGCCCTTGGGTGTTTTTGCAGTAGCCCAGGAGGGTGAAGGCTCAGCAACACCGACGATGTTCATGCAGCTCGCAGTTCGGAAAGACGGGGTGATAGCGGGAACCTATCAGAACAAGGAAACAGGCGAAACAGCGAGTCTTGAAGGCATGATAGACGAGGATTCACAGCGGGCTGCATGGACATTTGCAGGGAAAACATCGCCGATCGTAGAAACTGGTATTCAGAATCTGACAATGAATGAAACTCAGGTTTTAGTCCATTTCGATGGTGGTGAAACAAAGACATATTTACTCGTTCGAGTTGAAAATCCTGAAGCGAAGTCCACCTCATCATCGTAGTCGCTGGTGC
>JABHNP010000225.1 GCA_018694455.1 Planctomycetaceae bacterium
GGGGCAAGTATGGTGATGACTGGAAAAAACGAGTCCATCCTCTTCTTGTAGATGCTGGAAATGTAACAGCAGTATTTGCAGGTCATATTCATCACATGCGGAGTGATCCGAATGATGGAATTGAATACATTTCTCTTGCTACCGTGGGAGGAGGTCAAAAAGGCCTTGTTCCAGAGTCCGGGTACCTTCATCAGTATCACCTCGTCACAGTTCGAAAAGGACAGGTTGCCATGGCTGCATTTCCCGTAGGTGAGGCGATGGACGTTCGAGAAATTACTGCCAGCCTTCAGGAAGAGACCGTTCAGTTAGCACGGCTTCCGGTAGCTTTTAAAGGAGGGGTACGGGTAACGGCAGCCGAACAGAGGAAGTCGAGCGTGAGCAAATTCTCTGCAGAATTTTCAAATCCGACAAGTCGCCCGGTCGAATATACCGCGTCACTTGAAAGCGCTGATAATCGATGGCACTTTATGCCGGATCATGTTCACGGCGTGCTGGACTCCGGCACGACTTGTGAACTCGAGTTTCAGGCCACATACCGGTCCAAGTACTTTGAAAACGTATCAGAAATGGTGCAGTTGACGATCTCTCAAGATTATTTGGCACCATCCACTCGATATGGTATCCCAGTAGTACGAAGAGATGTCCCATTACTTTTTGATACAGCATTATCGTCTCAAGGTATTGCCAATCGGTCATTATCACTTGATGGTAATGGAGATTATGTATTGCTGGAATCAAATAAGGTTCCTCTTCCACAAGGACCTTTTACGCTGGAGTGTTGGTTTAAGGGAAAACAATTTGCAGATCGCGTTGGGCTTCTTGCGAAAACCGAGCAGAGTGAATACGGCATATTCACTTCTCGTGGTCAGCTTGATGCAAGTGTATTTCTTGGTAAATCCTATAAAAGTATCCAGCCGGATTTGAAACTCAAAACAAATCAGTGGTATCACGTGGCCATGGTCTACGAGGGAGAAGCATTGGCATTGTACCTTGACGGTAAACTTCAGAAGCGGGTGCAGACAAAACAGCCGATGAAGCGGAAAGTGAACTGGTTCCCGCTTCTTGTGGGTGCAGATCCAGATGCACGTGGTCGGGCGAATTCATTTTTTAACGGAGAGATTGATGAGATCAGACTTTCGAAGGGTGTTGGATATCGTAAATCTTTCGTGCCAGAGCGACGATTGAAACCAAATGAAAACACAGTAATTTTTCTTGACTGCGATCGTACTGTTGGACCATTTCTTGTTGACCGAGGTCCAAAGGGTCATTATTTCCGAATGACTGGTGATACGCATCTTCTTGAGGTTCAGGATGCAGCCAGTCAATAAAAAGTGTTTAGCCTAATTTTGGATTGGTGAGTACGATTCGAACATCGGCCACATTTGTGCCCGTGAGTCCAGTTTCAATCGTGCCACCGGCAGACTTAAGAAGTTCATGTGAGTCACATCGGTCAATTGCTTCTGGGATCTTGCTAGGATGGAGCGCGAGTGACTTTGCGACATCAGCGTCGATGAATCCGCCAGCAGAAGAAGTTGGTCCATCTTCACCGTCAGTCCCGAAGCTAGCGAGAATAGCTCTCGTCGGCCACGCCTTCTGTTGATTCACGAGAATATTATTTGCTGCCGCAACAACCGTGTGTTGATTGCGACCACCCTGTCCATGGTCGATAGGTACATCTACAGTTGCTTCTCCACCTTCCAGCAGACACAGAGGCTGGTTCGTTGTTTCGCAGGTCGTGACCATCGTGTTTAGAGATGCTGCTAAACGAAGGCCAACCGTATTAGCTGAAT
This sequence comes from Planctomycetaceae bacterium, assembly GCA_018694455.1. Classification (GTDB taxonomy): domain Bacteria; phylum Planctomycetota; class Planctomycetia; order Pirellulales; family UBA1268; genus UBA1268. The sequence goes on from JABHNP010000225.1 coordinate 1,791, forward strand.
CTGAATGAGCATTGCTCGTGGCAGAAACAGCTTTATAGCCCAGTGCTGTAGCGGCCGCTGCTGCAGCATCGACGGCGATGGAATTTGTCCCAAGAGTAAGGTGGGTTACGTGGCAGCCTAGAGGAGTGGTCCAGTTTCCGGAATTGGTCGGAGAGCACGGGAGCACTGAGCCCTCCTCTTTCAGTGCGCGTGCGGCCTGTGCCACGATGACGCGATCCCGTTTAGAAATTTTTATATCAAGAAGTTTCTTATGGATGGTTTCCGTTCTGTGAATTCGTGGCATGCATGGACCAGATCCAATGACTGGTAAAGAATTATTAAGAACATCAGAAAGAACAAGCACAATGAGTTTGCCTGCAGTGCATGCCATTGCGAGTCCACCGGCCTTGACTTGACTCGTCAGGCACCGCACATCGTTTAGAGTTTTAATATCGATACCTGAATTCGAAAGGCTTTGTGTCAGGTGGGCTAAGGACTGAATCGGAATCTGTGCCCGTGGCAATTCAATAAGTGCTGATGATCCACCTGTGATAAGAACAAAAGCAAGATCGTCTTCTGTAAGATTGCGTAGTTGTTTAAGCATTGTGTGAGTGGCCTGAACAACAGCTTCCGTTGGTAGGTTATGCTTATAAGGTCGTGTTTCACGCACCTCAATATGGTTGAGTGGTATTCCGGATCCTTCTGGCACACTAACAAGGCCATGCACTTGGTGTTTTTTTAAACGGCTGCTTCCTAATAAATGTTCCAAACCGGCAGCGAATCCGGCAGCAGCTTTTCCACCACCTACAACCAGAATTTTCCCAGTGCTCTTAAGTTCTACTGCTTGATTGTTACCAACAAAAACAGGATTCCCATCGAATGTGAGCACGTCTTCAGGTGATTCAAGAGCAAGCCGTTCTGTGAGAAGCCGGTAAGGATCGACAGCGGATGTGATGGTAGAAATAATCGATAGTAGATGTTTTTTCTGGTGACGAATGATGTTCAAAGCGGTTTAAATCTTTTTTGTTTGATTTGGGTACGGAGGTTCATTTCACCGACTTTTATACTTTCATTTAAAATCAGAAATGCAATGAATTGATGCCAGGAATACTACTTAAAACGATTTCAAGCAACTGAACGATCAAGGTCGTGTAAGAAAAGAAGCGTGAGAATATCAATACGTCGCGTTACGATGTACGACATGTCTTTGGCCCGAGCTACCTTCTCTTATGTGTAGTACTGGATTACACGTTATTTCTTCTCAATAGGCATTAAATTTTTAGTGATATACGAAAGTCTTCAGTGTCGTGTAAATTTTGGCATCTGGTTTGGTGGTCGTGTTTCAAATGTCAGCCAATGCTCGCTCGCTGAGTGCTCTTTAAAGAATGTGGATAAAACAGGCTAACTGGTGGTTGTGGTGTTTTTAAAAAAGAGTTTGTCGGTGTTATGAAATCTCAGTCGCCACAATATGCTCGAGCTACTAACAGGTAATGAATTGAAAGCCACCAAGTCATTGCAGTGGGTCGTTATTGTCGAGGAGATCTTTTTTGGGAGGAGTTTTTTGGATCGAACTGGGATAGGTCGATACCCCCTTTCGTTTCTTCCTCAAGAAGTTTGACTCGTAGTTCAAGTCGGTCAATGCGACGTGCCAAGATCGCAGGTGACTCAGTTTGTGGTTGAGAACGCTTTGGCTTGGGAACAGCCGGATATCCGAGTTGTCTCTGCAAGGCTGAAAAAAGATAGAGCGGGTCTTTGCCACGATTGGCCCACGCAATCCGACCTTCTTTTTCACCAAATAAAACAGCCGGGTGTTCGGCAACGACCTGTTCGTCTTCCTTGGTGCTAATATTTTCGTGAGTATTTTTTTTTCTCTCCTGTCGTCGTGCAATTTCTTTGCTGCGGATATAAATAAGGTCTGCTAAGTCAACTAAACCAACTTGTCGTGATACCATCTTGATCCAGTCTTTCCAGTCAGCATTAAATCGGTCATCAGCAGCCGTTGCAGCTAATCCACGCATGTAATCGAGCCGGTTCCGTGAGAGACATTCGAAACGATAGAAAAAAAGTCCCTCAGGTGTTCCACTTTCCGCGAGATAACACGCCTCTCGCTCGAGAATTGCTAACGCAGTGCGGAGGTCAAATCGGCCTTCTTCGTCCTCAGCCTCAGTCATGACAAAGGTCTGGAACGGTGTAAAATAGTGATTCAATTGGTGCATAGCTGGGGCAATCGCCCCAGTCATTTTTAAGTCACTTACGAGGTAATCAATGGCAAGCGGTAGCTTTGTTGTAGCAAGAATTTCATGGCCCAAGCTTTTTAGCGCGTCTTGTGTTGCCACACCATCAAGCATCCGCTCGCCGAGAGTTCGAAATAGGTAGGACTGCTCGATATATTCTTCTCTTGCAAGCATGGTATGGCATCCAGTTTTTTTCGTGACGTATTTAGGGCAGACTAGGAATTCGAACAACCTATACTTTATGTATTGCCATGAAACAAAAAGAGGGCAGGTGACATCCACCTAAAAACCCATGTCTGATCAGTTTAGTTCAGTAGATGCCGCAATCCGAGCTTTTCGAGAAGGAAAGGTTGTGATCGTTGTAGATGCTGAAGATCGTGAAAATGAAGGCGATTTCATTTGTGCAGCTGAAGATGCGACTGCTGAAGCTATTAACTTCATGATTACACATGGTCGGGGTCAGGTGTGTATGTCAGTTTTACCAGATGTGGCAAGTCGGCTTGAATTACCGATGATGGTTGAATCAAACCAGACTCCACTCGGTACCGCATTTACGATTCCCGTTGATCACGTTTCGGCACGCACAGGTATAACAGCGGTAGAGAGAGCCAAGGCGGTCTCGGCAATCCTAAGTACTGAAAGTAGTCCACACGACTTTGTTCGACCAGGACACCTTTTTCCTTTAGTTGCAAAAGAGGGTGGGGTTCTCCGGCGAGCTGGACACACTGAGGCGACGATTGATCTCGCACGGATTTCTGGGAAACAGCCATCCGGTGTTCTTTGCGAGATACTTGATAAGGATGGCAATAGAGCTGACCGGAATGCACTACAAGAATTGGCCAAGCAGCACGGATTGGAAATTATTTCAATTGAAGAACTCATTCGCTATCGGCGCACAAAAGAGAAGTTAGTGGAACGTGTTGCTGAAGCAGAGCTTCCAACAAAGTGGGGGAGTTTTCGAGTTATGGCGTACAATGTTCGTTATGAGTCTCAGCAACCAATCGTGTTTGCTATGGGCGATCTTGAGACGGCTGAAGCACCGCTTGTGCGAATCCACTCGTCCTGTTTCACAGGCGATGTGATTGATAGTCTTCGCTGTGACTGTGGCGATCAACTGCATATGGCGTTGGAAAAGATTCGTGATGATGGCGTCGGTGCAGTTGTTTATCTTCCTCAAGAAGGTCGCGGTATTGGCTTGGTTGCCAAAATTCGGGCCTATAGTCTTCAGGATGAAGGGCTCGATACAGTTGAGGCCAATTTGGCACTGGGTTTTCCGGCAGACTCACGGGACTACGGCATTGGGATCCAAATACTGAAAGATCTAGGATTGGCAAAAGTTCGGCTTTTGACAAACAATCCTAAAAAGACGGATGCATTTATTTACGGTGGATTTGACCTTGAGGTTGTTGATCAGGTGCCCATACAGCCCCCTTCAAATAAATTTAATGAACGGTATCTCGCGACAAAGCGTGAAAAATTAGGTCATAAGCTGCCCAAGGGCTGAACGCACTGACTGGACGTTGACCCGCCATCACGTTCCCCCGTAGCATCTTTATTCGGAATACAAAGAATCTTAGGCACGGGTTTCGTAGGGAGAAACTGTATGCAAAAAGTAGTTGGCTGTGAAGTATCTGTATCACGAGGCAATACATTCTTGCTGATGTGTTGTTGCCCACTATTGTTCATTGCTTGCACGGGCTGCGGAGGTTCAAAGTCCGTAGAGGAGACGCCGCCCTCAGAATTGACGGCATCAGCGGAAGAGCGAAAAGAGCCACTGCCGGTACCAGTATTGCAGCCGCCCGACCCCTTCGATGTTCCAGAAATAGACGAACTCGATACAGAAGCAAATTGGATCGACAGGCCGGTTCGTAATGGTCTCGTGCTGTTGCGTGAATCTCAGTCGAAGGAAAAAGTACTTGGATCAGTAGTTGACGCACTGAGAGCCCGTAATGATTCACCTGACTCGAATGCATTAATACTTTCATCGCTAGGCAAACTACCAGAGAATGAAGAAGCAGATTATGCAGCACGTATCGATCGCCATGTTGGTGGTGACCTTGGTAGCACAAACCCGATTATGATCAGTACGTCTGCCGAGTTTGATATTCTCGGACTTACAGGATTTGGTTTGTTTTCATTCGGTCGTGATTTAGAACCCTTCGCTACCAGCGAAACAGTTGAAAAATGGCAAACGAGCACAGACAGAATGCTCGATAAGGTAGTGCTTCGTGATGATCTTGTTTGGAGTGACGGCGAACCAATTACGGCATACGATATTGCCTTCACGTATAAAGTTATTATGGACCCCCGGGTTCCTGTTCCTGCTGTACGTAGTGGGACTGATCAACTTCGCTGGGTCGAAGCTTACGATGATCGAACAGTCGTTTTTTTTCATAAAGAACCACTTGCTACAAATGTTTGGAATATAAATTTTCCAGTACTTCCAAAGCATGTTTATGAAAAGACATGGGAGGCAGATCCTACTCTGAAAGACTCGGAAGAACATGTTCAGTTAGAGCAGGCACCAGTCTGTGGTGGGCCATATGAAATTGTGGAAAGAAAGCGTGGCCAGCAAATCGTATTACGGAGGCGCGAAAGCTGGTCTTCTGTTCGAGGTAAACAGGTTCGAGATCGCCCGTATTTCAAGGAAGTACGTTTTCGGATTATTGAAGATCCAAATACAACCCTTTTAGCGCTCAGGAAAGGTGAGATTCATGAGATGATTTTGCAGCCTGAACAGTGGACGACACAAACTGTCGGAAGCGATTTCTATGAACGCAACACCAAAGTAACAGCACCAGAATGGGTTAGTTTTCATTTTGGTTGGAATATTGACACGATCTTTTTTCGGGACCGACGTGTACGGAGAGCAATGAGCTATGCTTTTGATCACGATGAGATGCTCGAAGAGCTTTGTTACAGTCTCTATGATCCATGCACAGGAATTTTTTATCCGGGTGCATGGATGGCATCAACTAAAAAGTTCAAGCCGTACAAACAAGATCTGGATAAGGCGGAAGCTTTATTGGATGAATCCGGTTGGATTGATAGCAATAACGACGGAATTCGTGATAAAGAAATTGATGGACGAACAGTACCATTCGAATTTTCCATTGTTGTCAATCAACAGCCATTACGAATCGCAATTTGCACCTTATTAAAAGAGAATCTTGATCAAATTGGTATACGTCTTAATGTCCGCCCAGTAGAGTCGACAGTCCTACAAGACCTTACACTCAATCGAAAATTTCAAGCATATCTTGGTGGCTGGGGGTCAGGAACAGATCCAGACACTTCGGAGAATTTATGGAAGACGGGAGCAATGAGAAATTTCTGTAATTACTCAAATCCAGAAGTAGATCGGCTCTACGCCGAGGGCAGGCAGGAATTTGACAGGAGTAAAAGAGCAGAGAAATATGGCCGAATCCAAGAAATTCTTTATGATGATCAGCCGTATACATGGTTGTATTGGCGTAACAGTTTCTATGGCTTTTCAAAAGAAGTGCGTGGATATGTTTTTTCACCGCGAGGCCCATATCATTATTCACCAGGGTTTGGCAGCCTATGGAAGCCGCAGCAGGAGTAAGCAATGGCTACTTATTTGCTGCGAAGAATATTACTGGGCTTAGTGACACTCGTTGTTA
>JABHNP010000321.1 GCA_018694455.1 Planctomycetaceae bacterium
ACTGCCAAGTCAAATGCCTGTTGATTCGGGTTGTTCACCATATCCCTAACTTGCTTAAGTCTTCGGCGACCTGTTAATTCGGCATCTGAAAGTTCTCCTTCAGGCCTCGCGTCGAGTTCTTTCATTTTTGCAAGGATAGCTGGATCACTCAGTCGTGCCCGCACAGCTGAGCCGTAATAAAGATCTGGGCGCTCATAAATCCGACCACGTGGAGCCCATGGATAAATACCGTGATCGAATTTTGATGAATACTCGTAGGCTTTCACACCCAGGAATAGAGACCCGAGCACAAGTGTGACAAGCATCCAAGTTTTTGCGAGTGATCGCTTGTTTGCCCTCGCCGCTTCAAGCGCTAACACAACTGTGACACTGGAACAAATAAGAACAAATGTGTTGAACGCACCAATCGGCTCACTTAGATGAACATGGTGAGGTTTTGGCCATACCGCCGCACCAAAACGCAACACAACATAACTGCCGAGCAAGGCGGCAAAAAACATGATTTCCGTTGACAGGAATAGCCACATAATGAGCTTGCCACGAGAAAGTGGCAGGCCGGGCTGATACTGAAGGACTGGCCCATGATGTCCGTGACTTTCATGTCCAATCGATGCAGCTGTTGAATTCATAGAACCTGTGAGATGTTGAAAGACTTAGGGATAAATTCGAAACCAAAACCGACACACATTAACCGGACAATACTTTTGGACTGCTAAAGGCAATTGCCGACGTCATCAGAATCAAAAGTACACCAAGCGACGCAAAAAGGAGAATACGAGCAGACCGATCGTCCCGCCGGAAGGCAAAGTTTACGGAAACAAGCACATAGAGGGTAGATGCCAAAGCAGCAGCAAGAAACATACGAATACTGCCTGAAGGCACTGCCATCGACAAACTCACAGGGACCATAGCAAGAGATGCTGCCAATGATTGGCCTGCTGCTCGTAAGCCGCTGGGGTCGGTAACCGTAAGCATTTTGAGGCCAGCAAGACGGTATTGATCGCGATAAAGCCACGCAATTGCCATAAAGTGGGGAAATTGCCACAAGTAAAGCACTGTACCAAGAGCAGCGACTGCCAGCGTCGCTGACGCATTCCCTGCGAGAAATTGCTGCTGGCCATCAACAGCAAACCAGCCAATTGCTACCGGAAGGCTTCCGGCCACCGCACCGACCGCCGTATTGAGCGGGGTGATTTTTTTAAGCGGCGTGTAGACAGTCACATACAGCACCCACGTGGCTATCGCCACGCAGGCAGCCTGCCAGTTCCCTGCCAACCACACGCATCCACTACCTCCCAAAAAACTTCCTGCAACAAACATCCATGCGGTTCGTTGTGACAAACGACCAGCAGCAAGAGGACGTGACTCGGTACGAGGCATTAACCTATCTGTACGTCTCTCAAGAATCTGATTGGCAACACTGGAACTCCCTGCTACGGCAGCCGTACCAACCAAAACCCCAACAACAGACAACCAATTCAATTCTTGTGAACCTGACGTCAGCCACATTGCAGCGAACACGGTCACGAGTACCATCATCGCGATACGCGGTCTTACAAGCTGAGAGATATCCGTAAATACCGAGTATTCTGTTGAAATCCGAGGCATGGCTGAGATATTAGGCATGACCGTCACATGCCGAGATCCTTCAAGATGGTGTTGAGCAGCAACCCGATTCATGCGATCACCCTCTGCCTAGAAACAAACGAGGAGCCTGAGGCATTTGGCAACCCACCACTCAGAATACACAGAACGACACTCGCTCCGAGAATCATCATCCCAAGGACAACATGACCTGTCACAACAAGTGACGACAGGGTGCTTCTAGCTAGAACTACGATCGATGTCTCAGGAATCCTACTTGCAATAGCGTCTGGCAATAAACCAAGAGGCAAGCCCCAACTCACAACCCACGCAGCGAACCCAAGAAGCACTTGCATGCACACACAAACGAGTATTGATGATGACAGAAACCGCTGTCCGAAACCACGAGCACTGGCAAAGGGCAGCAAACCAAATGATTCGGCGACTGCCGACAGGCTTAACGCCGCAACCGTTACAGCCCCTACGAGATGAAATGCGACAAGCCAACGAAATGCGCTGGGACCAATCGCTGGGTCTAAATGCCTCAACTGCGCTCCGGCTACTAACTGCATGTATGAAGCGAACATGAGACCGCTGGCAAGCCAACTACCAAGAGCCATCCCTCTTTCTACTTCACCTTCCCTGAACGAATTTGCTTGAAACCGACGTGATGTCAACGTTGCTGTAGCAACCGCAACTGAAAAAAATAACGGCCCCGTACACGCGTGAATCTTCGCAACTGTCTTGTCGTCGAGCAAAACGCGAAGCCCACCGAGTAATCCCTGAAGCACCACAAGAAACACTGCCGCCACAACCAACCATCGAACGGTAGGAGTCTGCCCTGTTTTCCAAACAACAGCTGCGAGAACAAGCGAAATAACACCAACGGAAGCCCCGAGAAGCCGGTGCCCATGCTCTAAAAAAAGATCCCATGGGCCGTAGAACCACTCGGCAAAAGGAAATAGAAACATATTGTGTCCATATGTCCCCGGCCAATCAGGCACAGCCATCGCTGCCTCATATGTCGTAACAAGTGCACCGAATGTCAGCAGAACACTGGTTACAGCAACAAGACAGCAAGCAATCCAATGAGCCACGTTAGGGCTCCTTGCGGCGATAGATTGCGAACTCATTATTTCTTGCATGACAAACAAATGGGCGAAGGGACAACTGCTCAGTGGGCAGCACCTGCTGCTGCCGTTGCCGCTGGATTAGGAGGATCAG
>JABHNP010000322.1 GCA_018694455.1 Planctomycetaceae bacterium
AGTCTGGCTTGGTAAAATAACGGGATGGGAGCTTGTTGCAGGACTCCTTATCGAGCTTACGTGGCTTCTTGTCATGATCGGTGCCTGTCGTTTTGTTTGGTGGCGGGGCACAAAACGATACAGCGGTTTTGGTGGCTAGTCTCCGAGGAGATTCAGATGGGTCGGTATTTTAAAATTTTCTCGACGTTTGCACGGGCGTGTCTGGTGCGTGACATGACCTTTCGAGCAAATTTTTTGCTTGAGTGCTTGACGAGTCTTGGGTGGATGTCGATGAATCTCGCATTTTACCTTCTGATATTTAGCTTTACTCCGGAAATAGGTCGTAATAGCGGTTGGTCCCGTGAGCCATTTTTTGCATTTGTTGCGACAGGATTGATCATTAATTCGATTGTTCAAACCTTGTTTATGCCCAGTGCTTCAGAACTCACTGAGATGGTGCGCACTGGAGGGCTCGATTCGGTTCTTGTACGACCACTTGATGCTCAATTTTTACTCTCAATGCACAGGTTTGATTTTTCATCTATGGCCAACGGAATCGTCGGAGTTGCACTATTGGTTTGGTCAACCTCTCGCTTTTCCGTTGCTCCACCGCTCATTGCATGGTTTCTGTATCCGGTGCTTATTGCTTGTGGTGTAGCGATTTTGTACGGCCTAATCATAATGCTGGCTGCCGCAACTATTTTGATGGGAAGAAACCAAAGCCTGTATGACTTCTGGTTTTACATTACAAATTTTTCAAGGTATCCTGCCGAGATATATGCTGGACCATGGGGAGGGCCACTCCGAATGGTCTGTACGTTTGTTATTCCGATTTTGCTTGTTGTGAATGTGCCTGCAGGGACCATTGCTCGTCCACTTTCGGGCAATGCGTGGGGCATGATTTTCTTGACGTGTGCTGCAGCAATTATTTCAGTCGGGCTATCAAGAATTGTTTTTCAGGCCGCGCTGGCAAGATATCGTAGTGCCTCAAGCTAGTTGATTTTCTTTATATGACACAGTCTCCCTCCAAACCGGTGCTCATGTCATCACTAGTCAATTGGTTGCAACTTATTCGTTTACCAAATCTTGCTACAGCAGCGGCTGATCCACTGGCAGGATTTCTTGTTGTTGGGGGCTTCGGTACATATTCAAATCTTCCTCTAGTCGGTTGGCTAGTAATTGCATCATCGTTATGTCTCTATGCTGGCGGAATGGTTCAGAACGATGTTGTGGATTTTGAGATTGACCACGTAGAACGTCCATTCAGGCCGCTTCCAAGTTGTCGAGTTTCTAGAGAAGTCGCTAGTCTTGTAGCGGGTGCGCTGCTTGTTTTTGGCGTCGCCTTCGCGTGTGTAGCCTCGGCATATGTGAATAAAATGGCGCCTGCCTGCTTGGGAGTGACACTTGCCGCGGCAATCTGTTGCTATAACCGCTATGCCAAAGGCACACGGTGGGGACCTATGGTCATGGGTGGTTGTCGGAGTCTTAATTGGTCTCTTGGCATGGTTGCTGCGGGCTCTCCGTCGCTGCCGATGTGGATGATTCCTTGTGGGGTAGGAGTCTATGTTGGGGGCATTACGTTGTTCGCTCATGATGAGGTCAGTACTGGTAGCAGAAAAAAACTTTTTTTCGGTGCTTTTATCATGCTGCTCGGGCTTGTTCTTTCAGGGTCGTCGCCATTGTTTGTGATGGAAATGAAACAGCCTGAATTTTCAATATGGCTTACGGAAGGCCGCCTCATCATGTGGTACGCCCTTTGGGTTGTGCTAGGATTTTATATCCTTGCTCGTTGCGGCCAAGCTGTTATGAATCCGGTGCCACATCGAATGCAAGCAGCAGTTGGTAATGCGATTATGTCCATTATTACGCTCGACGCTGTGATGGTGCTTGCGTTTTGTGGTGAACAATGGGCCGTAGTTGTACTTGCTCTTCTGGTATGGTTTGTTCTTGGTCGCCGACTTGCTGCCGCAACGTGATTGTGATATCGAATGAAAATTGGTTACAGCACAAATAGTTTAGGAGACGTAGATTTTCAAGAAGCCCTTTTAGCACTTTGTGATCAAGGGTATGAGTCCATAGCCATTACGCCTGACCAACACTTTCTTAATCCGTATAGCAAAACATTGGTGTCGGAAGTTCGTGATTGGCAGCAGGCCTTGGCACGAACTCAAATGAAGTGCGTTGTTGAAACGGGAGCTCGTTACCTTCTTGATCCAAAAATAAAACACCACCCAACTCTTCTTTCCGATAGGCCAGATGAACGGGATCGCAGGATAGGATTTCTTCACAAGGCAATTAATCTGGCAGAAGAGTTCGAGGCAGACTGTGTGTCTCTGTGGTCGGGTGCCGTCAACTCATATGACGATCAGGATGTGCTTTGGAGAAAGCTGCTAGATGGTATTGGAGAGGTGCTTGACTATGCTACAAAGCGGGGAGTGATGCTTGGTTTTGAACCAGAACCCGGGATGTTTATTGACACCGTAACCCGTGCCGAAGAATTACTAAAGAGACTCAACCAACCAAAGGGCCTTGGGTTAACAATTGACATTGGTCATCTGGAGTGTCTGGGAGAGAGGCCATTAGACGAGACCGTTCGTCTGGTTCGTGATCGAATTGTCAATGTGCATATCGATGACATGCGTGTCTGTCGTCACGAACATCTGCCATTGGGAAGCGGCGATATTGATTTCATTCCGGTTTTGCATGAACTTTCTGCAGTTGGATATCACGGTGGTTTGCATGTTGAATTACCAAGGCAGAGTCATAGGTGGCATGCAACGGCAAAAGAGTCGTACGAGTTCATTCGTAATGCTATTCGCTCCGTTTCACAGGTAAGGCCTTCGGTTTCATAAGCGTATTCGGGGTAGTACGGTGTCCACGAGTGTTCGATGGATTCCAGTTTTGAAGTCCTGGGCGATAATCACCTTACGGAGTTAATTACCTAGCACCATTCAGGTGCTGGTTCAATTTCGTCTCCGGGGCGGCCTCCGGCATCCGCTCTTCCAGAACCCTCGAGGCGGCTGATCGGTTTGACTTCCATGTCTTCGTTGCATGCAATTTGGCACGACAGGCGAAGCCCAGGTGTTGATGACAAGTCTCTTGCCTCAAGGACATCTTTTTCTGCGTGTGTCATGGCTTTTGGCTCACCTGATACAAATTCAACGCGGCAACTTGTACACCTTCCAAAGCCACCACAAGCGTGCAGCTGATCGACGTCGCATTCATCAATCATCGCGTTGACGAGTCGTTTTCCCTTAGGTACTTCAAAAACACCAAATCCTTCAACAGTTAATTTTGGCATAGGTCTGCTCCTTTATTTGAGGGTGTTGCAAATTATTCTTATGGACGGTTGGGTGAAACGACTGCGTTGAACAGAAGCAGGCTATTATAAAGCCTTTTTGTTCTTTCGAGGCGGGGGTGGAGGATCAAGATCTTCTGTTAATTCAACATCCGAGACATGAGAAGTAATACCATTTTTTGGTACAGCAATTCCACTCGTCCAAACGAGTGCGTTAAGTATCAGGGTTCGGAATTCATCGTTTGCCCAATTGTTATGAAAGTGACCCCCGGTGCATCCGAATCCACGGCCGCCGTCAGGGCGTTCGTAGGCCCATGCAAGAACTTCACGGTGGCCTTTGTTTGAACGGACAGTTGGGTTGTTGCTGTGTAAGCCATCTGGACGTTCTCGCGTGCTGTCGGGAGGAATAGCTGTCAGGATTTTGGTGACGTCATCGTTGGGTTCACGAAATCTCATGTGATAATACCACTCATCATTTACTTCGAACGGTTTCACACCGTTACAAATTGGATGATTTTTAGCAAGTTCTGTGGCTGCAAGAGTCCAGTGCGGGTTTACGGACCAATTGGTTTCAAAAAATCCACCGATCCAATTTAGGAATTCAGCACCACCCTTTTCTTTAGGCACCTCTACGCCGTAATGAAGACATGCAATGCCAACACCACGTTTCGCTAGGGCGTCAATCTGCGCCAGTCGATTCCTTTGGATAACAGGGTGCCCGTTCCCACCATCAGAAAATAAGAGAATTGCATCAGCATTATCGAATGCTGTTGGGTCATTCGGCCAGCCGTCTGTGTGAACGGCTGTAATCAAGGTGCCGCCGACAGAATCCTGAAGGCATTTTTGGAAGAGGAGGCAGCCTGCTCTGAACTCGTGAGCACCCTGCTTATGGCTCGCTCGCCCTGCTAGCAAAAGGAGTTTTTTGCGGTTGCCTGTAAGTCGAAGACGTTTCAACAGAATGTTTTTAAACTCAACCTTCATGGGTTGCCCTGCATGCAGTTGAAAGGCAAGGATGCCACTAGCTTTTTGCTTTCCACTTTCTTTGTCGGTTGTTTCCGACATGAGTTCGCCGTTGATAAAGTGCTGGAGATGGTTGCCGCGAGCAACAATACGATACGTATTCCAATCCCCGGTTAGAATTTTAGATTGAAGGTTCCCGCCTGTATCGATTGGCTCCCCAATTTTTTTCATGCCATAATTTTCAATACTCGTTCGCTCACCTCGTTTTGTAACGATTCCTCGGCCATTTTGTTCGTAAAGTATCCCACTATGATTGGGTCCGGATTCCATGTCCGCTTGATATCCCGCGACACGAAATCCACCGAGATCTTGGCTTCGATACTGGATTCCACTATTGCCATTGGTAATACGGTATTCGAGCTGGAGTTCAAAGTCATCCACTTTTCCCTGTTGCCAGATAAGATACGTTGTTGCCTTCAGTGGGGACGTTGTTTCACCGATGAGAATGCCATCTTCAACTCTCCAGAATTTCTTGTTCCCTTTCCAGCCGTTGAGTGATTGGCCATCAAAGATTGAGACATATCCATCTTCATTTTGAATGGGCTCAAGAGTTGCGGCTTCGAGTGGTTGAAGTACACCTGTGAGAAGGAAGAGGCTGGCAAGTAAGCTGAGCACATGTTGGCGAAAAAACATTTGTAAATCCTTAAGGCACTCTAACGAAGTATCAGAGTATTGGCTCAGCTTTATTAAGAAAGGTGCTAGACGAACTCCCGTCGTGGTAGGGAGTATTGCACTATTAGCCCGAAGCAACAACAAGCATGCACCACGACCGTGTGTAGTACATCTGCAATTATGGCGTAGGTGTGACGAGATGGTCTGCATCGAAGTAGTTTTCTTCGAGGCCGAAAAGTTCTAAGAAACCATCAATCCGAACAACTTTGATCCCAAGTTTATTCGCTTGTTGGAGATTTATGCGTCGTCGCTGCTTTGCCGCGTCATCCCAGCCTGGGTTTTCGTCTGCAGCCCCAGTTTGATCCGGGATGCCGGCGTCGACGAGTAAAGAAGTAGTATGGCTTACCGTTTGGGTGACGTCCCCCCCCACTTTTTTGATGAGATCTTCGAGTGCCTGATCGTCTGTTTCTGAGTCGCGATCAATTTGGATGTGACCGACAAAAACAACCTCAAGAGGCATGAGAGGACTCCAGAGACTTGTTGCAACTGCGTCCCCGTTAACAATGGGGTTGTAATTCGATGTATTGAGAATGCGTCCCCGTGCAACTGTGCCAGACTCTACTGACACGATTTCCAGAATCCCTTTTTTAGAAGAAATGAGAGGCATTTGTTCGGTGGGTTCGTAAACGAAAAAGAGCATTCCTGGCCGAATGCCAATTGTTCTCGGGAACCGCATAAGAACAGAACGTTCAAGTTCGTTCACAACGATAACTCGACCATCGAAACCGTCGATTCGATCATCTGCCGGTGTGGCAGCCAAGATCGTACGTTGCAGCGCTGGGTCCGCGATTCGCATAGCGCCAAGCACTTGATTCTGTCTCTGAATCAGGCTGTCACGATCGGTAAGTTCCTCAAGAACAATTGCGACTTGATCTGCTGCATTGTCGGCGGAAGAAAATTTGTCGCGGCGGTCTGGTGTAATGTAAGGAGCAACTTCATCATGAATCTGCTTCTCGAGGTCAGCGAGTCGTGCTGCTTTGTCATTTGCGGCATTTAGGGCTCGGGTAAGTTCTTCCGTTTCGGCAGTAAACTTCGCGGCTGTTTCTTCACGAGCCTTTCCGATAGCATCAATTTCGGTTTGTTTCTCATCCATTGTTTTATTATGAGAAGACTGTGTTTCTTGAAGATTGCTTTGAGTCGTTTTTAGTTTGCCTTGAAGGTCACGGTTCTCTGAGGCCAAACTTGCATTGTCGGCATTCGCACTTTTGAGCGCGTTATTAAAAGTTTTAATAAGGCCACGGTATGTTGGTGTCGTGTTTTCATCTCCACCATATTTTTTTGCCGTGTCCTGAAGACTCGCTAATTCTTTGTCAACTACATCAATAGAATCGCCGGGGTCGACACCTATACGTGACTCGAGCAAATCTTTTTGGGATTGTTGCGATGCGGTAAGGCTTTGCCGGGCCTCATTCGCTGCGTTTTCAGCCTGAATTTTCGCAACTTTGGCATCCTGGTTTTGGGCATAGAAGACATAGGTTGTCACTGCTAGCACAAACGTGCACATGACAAAAATGATCAGTGCAATCGTAAGAGCTTGGATGGCACTAGCCTTTTTCTTAGCCATTATTTCTTACACTTCTTTGAATGGTCGAGTTTGAATGGTCGAGGGGGCAACTGGTAGTCGAGCACGTACAGTATTCACTTGAAGTAGAACTTCTACTTCAGGATTTCAACTTTCATTAGCCATCGACAAATTTTCCAAGGAGGATGAAACCCATGGACGATTGTAAGGTTCATGCCGAAAGCAAAGGCAGGTTCTTTGTTGAAGCAGACGATTGTGAGGATTGTTAAGCTTGTCGGGCCTTATTATGGCAGCGAGTGTTCAGTTACTGTCGTTTTCGGCGCGAGATCGCATTTATGTACTGGATCATCGCTGGTTCGAGATCATCAGGTTCACACTGAAAAGCATTTTTAAACTCATTCAGCCTCTCTTCCGGTGAGTCTAGTTCGAGTGGGCCCTTTTTGCTGAAATGTGCGATGTACGTACAGAAATCCTCTCGCCTCATTGTTGCCAGGAACGATACCAAGGCCCACGCATGAGCATAGGCAATGAGTGCCTCGTCAGGGTTGTGGAATGGTTCATCCTCAGCAATAAAACGGGAAATGAGGCCAGGTGTAAATTGTTTGAGTATCAATTCCAGTCGGGCTTCGTTGATTGCACCAATAGATTGCCAGCCTCTGGAATTCGTCAGGTCGGGTGTTTCAAAGTATGTCGCAATTCCTTCACTCAACCAGACAGGAGTTGGCGAGAGTCGAACGTGCAGGCCAGCATTGAACGCAAGTTGATGAGTAGCTTCGTGCACGAGTGTTGCGATAAGACTCGAAGCCTGTGGGTTTCGTAAAATTAAATTGCCAGCTGAACTAAGAGACTGCCTTGTTGTCGGATCATTCGAGTCACTTCCTGTAATATCATACGTAGTGATTTGGTTTGTCAGTTGGTTGTAATATCCGACAATGCTGTGCGAGGCATCACCAACTTCTTTGTTTGCAGCACGTTTGTAGTCATTGCGATTTGAGAAAATGATAACGATAAGAGGATGTTCAGGCTGTTGGACTTCGAGTCCTGCTTGTGACCAGAAAGCATGAAATCCAGTAAAAAGTCGTTCGAGTAATGCTGCAGACCAACGTGCGTATCCAAGCGACGTGTTGTAACAAATCAGGTAGTGCCGAGTTGTGATGAATGAAAATCCATCAGGGAGATTGGCAATAGTTTTCTGCCCTAATTGTTTTGGAGTGAGCGGATTTATTTCACGGAGTGTCGATTGCTGAGTGATACTCTCACCAGAAACGATATGAAGCGTTTGTTGGTCATCCTCCAGAAGGAGACTGCCATCCAGAGCTTCTACGAGCAGTTTTCCACGGAGTTTTTTTGTGGTGCCTTGAGGAGTCTGGTGAGAGACCTCGATTGCTTGGGAAGGTTTTAGTTTTACGAGAGGTGGCGATGCTTGTGCAGGTAACCCGAGGGTCGTGCCTAAAACCACCACGAAGGAGATATAAAAATAGCGTGTGCCCATAAGCTGGTTGTTCGATCTTGGAGTGGAAAAGACTTTTCCACTCTAACGTATGTACACCTCGGTCTCCGAT
>JABHNP010000326.1 GCA_018694455.1 Planctomycetaceae bacterium
CAGGCACTGGCCATACGCTCGGCGACTTTGATGCCGCCATACTTTATGAACTCTGCTCGGCTGGAGAAGAAGGCTTAGCAGAACGAGTATTGGTCCGGCTGGATGACAGCAAGCGTTCTATTCAAAAAGATGGCAAGCCTATTACTGACGATAGTCTTCGTCGAGAAATGGTTGACAAGGCTTGCGAGACGTTCCTCACAACGGGTGTGCCACAGCTCTTTCGCCTTGGAATCATTGGGCTCAAGCCCACGTAAAGAATGGATACCCTACCTTCTTCTCTGCCCAATTTTTAAGACGATGGCTGGATGGGGACTATCGGTGGCGGCGGCACTTGAGACGTAGGTGGTTGGATAGGATTGGGAATAGGAGCACTCGCACTGGGAAGGCCCGCTGGAAGAGTTCCTGATGGCTGGGGGCCTCCCGGGACACCAGACTTCGCATTGAGGTCCATGACGAGCTGCTGCACTTCAGGTCGAATAGTAATCCCGTTGCTATTGAATACATCGCTTGGAGTCACACCATAACGACCATAGAGAACACCGTCTGCATTATGATCAATAGACAAATCAGCACCTCCTAAGGAAACACCGAGAAAAAGGCCTCGGCTTCGGGCGTAAGAATAAATCTCAGCGCCTAAACGAGCATCTGTTGCGGCATTTGCCTGACGGCCAACAGGCCCTACTGCGACCGACGCATCTGCCCCAAGGGTTATCTTTTGTCCACTAAGAATATTTGTAAGGCTCTGTGGTGTTTTGAAAACCAACACGATATCAGCTGCCTGAACACCTGCTTGAAAACCAATACTACCGCCACCCATGGTCACCATTACAGGCGGACTCCATGACTGATCTGCATTCCGAACATGCAGCACTCCTTTACCGTAGTTTACACCTAGTATAAACCCTCCCTTTACCATATTCGGGAAAATGGCAACTCCTGAAGACGACTGGAGCATCGCTGGTGGAATGGCTTCGATTTGCAGACTAAAGAATTGGTCAAGAACCTGCCGTGCGGCTACCACTGTCTGAACTTCAGGACCGGCAACTACTGACGCCGTCTGACCATACAGGTTGGTTGCAAAAGTCAACACAATAACCATTAGAAACAGAAATCGACGTCCTGAATGATTCACGAGCCGAGTCATAACAACAGGGGTGTTCATCAATTAATTCCCTTTCAAAACATCCGGTCAATAGTAAATAAAATAGACCGAAACAAAGATGCACGTCGACGCCAATTTTGAAGTGAAAAGCAGTGCCTTCAACGATCTCACTGCTATTCTGCCTGTTTTGCAACTCGAAAAACTTCATCGAGTGTAGTCGTGCCACTCAAAACTTTATCGAGACCATCCTCAAACATAACGCGCATTCCTCCTGCCACAGCTGCCCGACGAATGTCTTGAGTAGCAGCACCTTGAAAAGCAAGTTCACGAATTTTATTATTCAGCACCATCAATTCAAAAATGCCCATCCGCCCCTTGTAGCCTCGCTTCTGACACTTGGCACAGCCACGACCTTTCATAAAGGTCGCATTCGCTAATTGCTCCTTTGTAAAGCCAGCAGCCTGAATTTCACTTTCCAAAGGCTCGTGGGGCTGTTTGCAATTCGAGCAATTTACGCGCACCAATCGCTGCGCTAAGACAGCAACAACACTTGAAGCCACTAGATAAGCAGGGACCCCCATGTCAATCATGCGTGTAACGGCACTCGGCGCATCATTTGTATGCAAGGTACTAAACACTAGATGCCCTGTCAGTGATGCCTGAATGCCCATCTGAGCGGTCTCGGTATCTCGCATTTCACCGACAAGAATTACATTTGGCGCTTGTCGTAACATCGCCCGAATTACCCGAGCAAAATCCAGTCCTATTTTATGCTTCACCTCAACCTGATTGATTCCACTTAGGTAATACTCAACAGGATCTTCGGCTGTAATAATCTTTGTGTCTGGACGGTTGAGTTCATTTAAGGACGCATAGAGGGTAGTCGTCTTTCCTGAACCAGTCGGCCCGGTCACGAGCATAATCCCATTGGGTCGTCGAATAAGATTTTTAAAAATTCGAAAGTCAGCCTCAGACAGACCTAATTGTCGAATACCTACTTTTATGTTGTCTTTGTCAAGCAAACGCATGACTACTGACTGGCCATGGTTTGTTGGAAGTACACTTACTCGTAAATCATAATCTTTGCCGTCCTGCGTTGTAATTTTAATACGACCATCTTGTGGGCGTCGACGCTCAGCAATATCAAGGCGAGCAAGGATCTTAATTCTAGATAGTATTGCCCCCAGTAATCGTCGAGGAGCGCTGTCACGAACAACTAGCCGGCCATCGATTCTGTAACGGACACGGATTTCATCCTCAAAAGGTTCAATGTGAATATCACTTGCCTTAAGAGCTACCGCCTCAGTGATAATAAGATTCACAAGTTTGACAACCGGTGCAGACGACTCGTCTTCATCTTCTTTAAGTGCTGCTTCTTGCTCAACCGTTGTTTCTGTAAAGTCAATTTCCGTATCAGTAAATTCCTGCGTCAGCATGGAGTCTGCACTCTCTCCATCACCAGCACCGTAATATTTGTTGATACTTTCAACAATTTGATCTCTCATCGCAATCGCCATCTCAACATCACGATTTAAGATAAAACGAAGCTTCTC
>JABHNP010000377.1 GCA_018694455.1 Planctomycetaceae bacterium
GACCGGCATACGCCAACAACGACGCACCTACCAGACTTACCATTCTGGACCACCCACGATCAAGACCTTGCCTGCAGTACAAACAAAGCGCAATAAGAATGCCGGCAGCAACGACTCCTTCGACAAAAAGCACATTCATGCTGGCATGCTGAAGCCAGCGAACCGTAAGAAAAAAAGCTCCACACAAAAAACCTCCGAGGACTGCAACGCCTCTACCCTTCTGCCACAGTCGACTGACCACAAAGGCCATGACATACATTGCAAACGGAAAATACAATTCTCTATTTCCTGTAACGTTTGCGAGTACCAACCAGACCGAACACGGGATTAGCATTCCAAGTGATTGCAACTGACTGCCACAGTACACTTCAACCAACAGAGCCGGGACCACAATACTGATCCACACGGGGCCACCCCAGAATGCCACCCCCAAAAGAAACACACCTTCCAGCAGGAGAAAGCCTGTTTTCTGAAATACTGCTGGACTAAATTTATACGTTTTGTCTACCTCGGCACTCATGCAATCAATGTACACAGAACTGCATAAACTCCCACTACATCGCAGTAACTCCGTCAGGCGATGATATCCTGAATGACCTCACCACCAAACTGAGAGAGTTGCTTATGCCGCCCCGCATGAAGATATGTCAGCTTATTGTCGTCAAGACCGAGCAGATGCAGCATTGTCACATGAACATCTCGAATTGGATGGACACACTCAGATGCCTCGGCACCAAGCTCATCTGTCGCGCCGACAACACCAGGCTTTACACCTCCACCTGCAAACAACATCGTCATGGCCTTGTTATTATGCCCCCGTCCTAAGGCATACACACCACCCCGCTTATTGTTGTCTGGTGTTCTCCCAAATTCACCAGTCCAGACGACAAGTGTATCTTCCAGTAGACCACGCTGTTTGAGATCTCGAAGAAGCCCAGCCATGGGCTTATCAACACTCTTGATTCGAGACGTGTGCCCCTGTTTCAAGTAGTCATGACTGTCCCAGCCTCCACTGAAAATTTGTACAAACCGTACGCCATTTTCTACCAAGCGACGAGCGAGCAGACACTGCCTTCCGAAAGCATCTGTAACAGGCTCATCAACACCATACATTTTTAGTGTCTGCGCTGACTCCGTCGAACAGTCAATAACATCTGGGATTTCTGTTTGCATCCTGAAGGCCAACTCATAGTTGGCTATCCGTGCCTGTAGTCGTTCGTCTTCCGCAGAGAACGCCTCAAGATGTCGCCGATTGAGTTTTGTCAACTCTTCGATCATCCTTTGTTGTTGCGCATGCCCACGATGAACTGGTGTTGCAAGGTCAAGAAGTGGAGAACCCTCCGGCCGCAACCGTGTCCCCTGATAGTACGGCGGCAGAAACCCATTGGACCAATTTGTTGAGCCACCTTGCGGCAATGCTAACTCGGTCATCACAACAAAGGCGGGCAGATTTTCATTTTCTGTACCCAAACCATAGGTCACCCACGACCCTAACGCCGGGTCACCACCAAGCCGACTACCAGTATTCATGTGAAATAACGCTTCTGGATGATTCAGTGATTCTGCCTGACACCCACGGTAGTTACAGAGCTCATTGGCAACATACGGATCCGTCATGTACTTCCATTGATCGCACATCTCAATACCGTTGTCGCCCGCATGCTGAAAGCCGAATGGGCTCCCGACAAAGAATTTATAACCCTTTTCCAAGCCACCTAGAAGTTGGGACTCTTCTTTGTGTCGCTGAGTAAGTACAGGCTTCGGATCAAATGTGTCCATATGACCAGGCCCCCCCTCCATAACAAGCATGATGACTCGCTTTGCTCGCGGCGCGAACATTGGAGGTTGCAGTGCAAGCGGTGACCTTCGTGCATCTTCAGCCTGGAGAAGATTACTGAGCGCAACTGGCCCCAGACCAGCACCGAGACTCAGTAGCAAATTGCGTCGACTTGTCGAAAACATAACATCACCATTTAGTCCACAAAAAGAAACTCATTTGTATTCATAAGCAGCAGACACACATCTGCCAAAGCACGGCCCTCTAAGCTAAGATCCTTAACCTTTCGGTCTGCTTCATACTCTGAAAATTTTGGCAGGATCTCACAATACTCGAAAGGCAGCCCGCTAATTTCTTCCACGAGCGACCGGGTGATCTCCGTCGGATACACCGGATGCTCAAAATCCGCCACACCGTGACTCCGCACTGCGGCCTCAAAAAAAGTTTCTAACTGGCTGATCTCTGCATCAACAGCGTTTCGCGCCAGTATTTGCTGAAAAGCTTTTTGAATTACCTCGGTTGTGCTGGCAGATTTTCTCATGAGTTGATCAGCCAGCGCAACGGCTCTGCCTGTCATAAACTGACTATTCAGGAGCGTTAATGCCTGAGGTGTGACCGATGCATCGTCTCGTAACTCACACGACTCATTCGGATTCGGCTGATTAAATAGTTCTAAGAATGGGTCCGCCAGGCCACGGCAGTGATAGGTATAAATCGTACGGCGGCTTCGGTCATCGCGACATTCTGAGGGCTGATAGGCAGGAGCCAGAGAGAACTGAATCATTCGTGGCTGCAGAGCAACCTCCATATTCATTTCTGGAAAGACTGGAATGCCACCATCACTGTGAACCAACTCACCACTGACTGCAAGGAGTGAATCCCGTATCTCCTCCGCCGTCAACCTTCTCCGACGAAAGTGTGAGAGCAACATATTTTCGGGGTCGACCACTGCAAGATTCTCTGCGCCCACCGGAACGACTGACCGCTGATACGCGTCTGAAAGAACAATCTCTCTATGAAGCGTTTTGATACTCCACCCTGACTTAAGAAAACGGCGTGAAAGATAATCAAGCAACGCAGGGTGCGTCGGCTTCCCACCTTTCGCACCAAAGTTATTTGAATTCGTAGCCAACCCACTCCCGAAATGATACTGCCAGATACGATTTACAATACTTCGTACTGTTAACGGGTTACGAGGATTTGCAATCCAGTCTGCAAGTGCCGTTCTGCGACCGCTTACGTCGTCGGTAAGAAGATGCGGGGCACCTTCTTTTCTAGCTCTCAGTGATACAGCGCTCAGAACACCCGGAAATACTTTTGCTCCCGGAGCCTCAAGACTGCCCCCAGTAAGAATAAATGAATCTATCTGTGGTTCTTCATCACGGAATACGGTGAACGCTCGAAGTTTCCTCGCATTCTGGCTTCTTTTTGGCATGCCCCGGGTACTAAACACGCTCTGTACAAGAGGCTGAAAACGTTCAAGACGGCGTTCCCAAATCCACTCATCCTGACGCCGCACTTTGAGCATTCCGGCCTCGACGTGGCTCAAGCCAACATGACGAGGTGGCTTTTTCTCATCCGGATCGCCCTTTCGTTCTTGTTCATTTTTGTAAGGAAGATCGTGTTCCTCATACCATGTTTTTGCTGCTGCTTCCTGCTTTTCAACAAGCTGGTTCATCTCACTTCTGGCAAAGGAGAGCATTTTCCCGACAAACTTCTCCTCTGACTCAAACCGATCACGAGACTCAACATTCAAAAATGGTGCTGCACGCTCCACTGGGAAAGTTGTTGCGAATGCTGCGTACATTCCGTAGTAATCCCGAGTTGGAATAGGATCAAACTTATGATCATGACATTTGCAGCAGCGGAGAGTCTGTGAAAGGAATGTCTGGCCGGTAATGTTGACAACATCATCCAGATAAAGCTGCCTCGCCTGATCCTCATCCACCATCGCATTGTCCCACGGACCAAGTCTTAAAAAGCCAGTTGCAACAAGCAGCTCTGCCTCTTCCTGAGTATATTGACCCTCCAATTCAATTTTTCGCAGTGTGCTAAAGAGTTCTTTCCCCTCGAGCCCCTTTTTCTCAAGCCGTTTTTTTACGGATACCTTGGCAAGCTCATCTCCTGCCAACTGTTCTTTTATAAATTCGTCGTATGGCTTATCGTTGTTGAAGCAACGAATCACGTAATCGCGATACCGCCACATATTTGATCGCTCATAGTCATTACTCATTCCAGCAGTATCAGAATACCGGGTAATGTCGAGCCAATGCCTGGCCCATCGTTCTCCATACCGCGGACTCGCCAAAAGCCGATCCACGACATCTTCGAATGCCTTCTTATTATCGCGGGCATATGCCTCTAAAAAAATGGCAATTTCTTTTGCTGTCGGTGGCAGGCCGTGAAGATCAAAAAATATTCTCCTAAGCAATTCCGTAGGCGATGCCTGGGGCGATGCCACAAGATTCATTTCTGCCAAACGTTTATTCACAAAAAAATCGATTGCGTCTTGTTGCTGCACATTTCTGGGCAAGTCATCTTCCACTACCGTCAATTGCTTAAACGCCCAAAGATCTTCCTCGGCGTACGGTCGGCCTGTCCACTCCTTACTTGTACCGCCACTCGTTTTCCATCGAACCATCCCGGGATCAAGGATGGCACCCCGCGAAGCTTCACGAATCACCTGTTGTCGCTCAAGTGAGGGCCATGGGGCTCCCGCACCAACCCATCGCTCGACCATTGCAATCTCGTTTGGTGACAGACGCTCGCTCTCCTTTGGTGGCATTTCCTGGTCCTCCCACCGAATGGCACCAAGCAGCGTGCCCTCAGATGGATCACCTGGTACAACTGCGATATCACCTGACTCACCCCCACATAACAAAGCTTTTCGAGAAGTCATCAAATACTCCCCTCGCAACTCATCACCTTCACCGTGACATCCGAAACACTTGTTCCTGAGCAACGGTAGCACTTCAAGAGTGAAAAGCTCCTCCGGGCTACGCTCCACGGATGGCGGCACCACCTCACCAGCAACAACGCTGCTTCGCCCCTCAATCGACGCGAAAACACAGACGACCATCAGGCTCATAATGACGCAGCATCCAAACACGGAGCATGTGCGATGGAATCGACTTTTTCCATTTGATACTGAAACAATCATCTTCATTCTCCAACACTACTTTCCGCATAAAGCCTTGCAACATCACTCGCTGTCAAAGCACCATCAAAAATCAGAAACTCGTCTATTGCACCGTTAAGATTCCTACATGTGAACTCTTCATCTGTTCGGTACATTGGGTCTGCCCAATTCGCAATCGAAGCGGAACCAATATGGACCAACGGAACCGTTGCATGCTCCGGTATCGCCTCCATGCTGACCTGCTTTCCATTAAGGTAATGAGCGACCTCACCTCTTCTGCGGTCGTATGTCACCGCAAGCATGTTCCACTCTCCACTCATCTCATCTCGCCATATATCTGGTGAATAAAACACAGTTTGGCGCCAACTTGTGCCCTTTCGGTGCGGATGTTTCACTGAGAAGAAAATCCTGCCATCCTTTTGAATCTGCCAATGAGGCTTACCCTCATCATGCCCGTCAGTTAAGAAAAGTGAATTGAACAAATTACTTAAGCTATTAATTCTTACCCAGCAGACCATTGAAAGATTGTCCATCTCATCCGGCATTGCAACTCGGGCTCGACTCCCATACCTCGTATAGTCATATGCTTGACCCGCATGCCCCCAACGGTTGGCACAAACCGCCGCTCCAACAACTGCTGCGGTTGACGCCTGCGAGGTACCACGAACAAGGTTATCAAGTGTCCGACTCTGACTGTCACCAGAACATCGATAACACGCTACAAGCCGATCATCACGCAACCACTCTTGCAATGCCACACCCCATGCCTCTTCGCGCGAGGAGATCTTGTCCTGAACGGCACGAGCTACTGCAAAAGAACTCGCCACGCGAACCGGCACTTCGAGTTTTTCAGGCTGGACGACTGCTTGACGAACTCTTAATGACTCGCCTTGACTAAATCGAAGTTCTGGCTCCTCAGCCCGCAGAAGACCAATCTCTCCCTCTAAGACGGTGAAGTCAGTGGTACCTCCGTCTACATGCACACTAAATTCTGTGCCATAGTCAATAATTTCTCCCGCGGCCGTCACAACCTGAAAGCCGTGAGCAGCATCAGGAACATACGCTCGAACCGTCCCCTTATTCAGCTTTACAGCCATTGGAGAATCAATGGTGAATTCAGTTTCACCCTCAATGACTAATTGCACACCACTAAATAATTCCAGGTGCATGACACCCGACTGAACATGGTGTTTGCCCCGCGGCAGCACAGCACCAGACAACACAATCGGACTATCCCAAAGAACATCTGCTTGACTCACTACAACTGCTACCCCAACTACCGGCACGTCAGTTACCAGTAGGCCAGACTCGGGTGTAAGGTATTTCTGATCTGAACTCCGACGCGAACTCAGTACAACGCACACCAAAGCAATCAAAACCGTCGAAAACAGTGCCGCCTGTAGCATTCTTCCTGACACACGACGACCACTCCGGATTGTTCTGTGCCCATCGGCGAGTTGGTCATCTTCAGCAGCCTCGACAATCGGTGACGACCCAAGGGAGCCTGCCCTAATTGCACGTTCCAGCGAATCTTCAAAGCCTACTCGATCGAGATATGTCCTCCTGTGTTTTTCACTATCTATCAACAGCGTTTCGAGCTTCTGCACATCACGTGTACTTGCACGTCCATCGAGGGCACTCGTTGCAAGTTCTTCCAACTCATTCTCAGGCGTATCACTTTGTTGCTCTGTCATTCTTGCCCCATTTTCATTTGTCTACTTGGCGTTCAAGAGGCTTCTCAACCTTGCTCATTCATGATTCATTTTTGATTCATTTTTGCTTCGACACATGCCTTGAGAGCTTTTCGAAGCCGATGTAACGACACTCGTACACCGGCCTCCGACCGCCCAGCTTCCTCAGCAAATGCTCGAAGCGTGTTCTTTCCAGAATATCGATTCTCCAACAGCACACGATCTTCCTCACGCAGAGCTTGAAGGCAGCCCCGAAGCGCCTTGGCTGTTTCGTCACTGTCATCAGCATCCTCTGTCACAAAGAGCATCTCTTCAGCCTGTTCCGAGAGCACGGTCTCTTTCCTTCGAATCTTATCCCGCCTGTGAGCGAGAATTTCATACCGCACAATCGTATTGATCCACTTTCGGAAATCTGTCCCGTGCACAAACGTGTTTCGCTTCTCCCACGCAACAAGATTCGAACGTTGAAGAATGTCTCCTGTTGCCGCACCGCAGAAAACAACCGCGCGAATAATACGTCGCAGACGCTCTTGTTCAGAACTCAAAAGTTCAGCGAAGTCATCGTCTGTCATGTGCTTCCGAAACCTTCTTCTACGTGAGTAGACTCCGCAACTGGAACAAACGTTAACGGCCGCGGCCAAAAACTACAGGAAAATACGTTTCGTAGCATAAAAGTCCCATCAACGGCACCATCCGCCCTACCGATTCGTACTGTTTCCACTACTAACGACCGTCACCCTCATACGTAATCTGACCATCCTGAGGCGGCGGTGGCCACGGGTATGTCCCTGCTTCCCATACCTGCTGCTGTTCACGCCGAGCCTTCTCAACGTGAGACCGTATTTCCTCCGGAGTGGAGGCATTCTCAAGCTGCCCATAAACAAATGGAAGGGCGGGATCCATAACGTGGGAGAGATCACCTAACGGTGGTCGCTCTGCTGATAGCGCAAGAATTCTTTCCCGCAACTCGATCACAATTTCAGGGTGTAACTCAGATACATCATCGTGTTCATAAGGGTCAGTTTGCAGATTAAATAGTGCCTCCCCAACAAGCTTCCACTGCCCACTCCGCATTGAAGGAAGTCGAACACTTCCAGTGGCCTCAATGAGCATCTCTGTCCTCTGACTTTTCTTACCTTCAAAAATAACACTACTCATATCATGACCATCAAGTGGAAGGGCTTGTTTCGTTGAGCCGCCCCCGATGGAAACAAGTGTTGAAAAGAGATCTGTAACATGCATCAGTTCCTTACAAACTGATGTCGGCGTAATGACTCCAAGCCATCGAAATACGCAGGGCACACGAATGCCACCCTCAAAGGTCGTATTTTTCGTGCCTCGCCACGGCCGATTGACTTCCTCGGTGAGTCCACCGTTATCATTTGTAAAAATAATCAATGTATTTTCTGCAATCCCTAACTGTTCAATGGAGTGCACAATTCGTCCAACCGCTTCATCAAGGCACCGAATTGCAGCACCGCGTTTATCAAAGACGTTCCGGTGCCGGGGAATCTCCTCAAGGGGACCATGAATTGCATTAAACGCTACATAATGGAAAAATGGCTTTCTTCCCTCTGCATGCATGGTCATGAGCCGAATAGCCTCATCAGCGATGAGATCTGTTGAATACCCTTTTTCCAAAACTGGCTGCTGATCCCTATGCCAATCAAAAACACAGAATGGTTGTGGGGCATTGTGCGGAATGAGATACGAATTGTAATCAATACCCCATCCATAATGCCCGTACTGATGATCAAACCCACGAGCCAATGGAAGATGCTCAGGCAACCACTCGCCGAGGTGCCATTTTCCGATC
The DNA here is from genome assembly GCA_018694455.1 of Planctomycetaceae bacterium. Classification (GTDB taxonomy): domain Bacteria; phylum Planctomycetota; class Planctomycetia; order Pirellulales; family UBA1268; genus UBA1268. The sequence goes on from JABHNP010000377.1 coordinate 8,424, forward strand.
ATGGCAGTTGTATAGCCAGTCTCGTGGAGGGCATCAGCTAGTGTTCGTTCCCGTGGGTTGAGCCCATGAATTCGTCGCGTTGGTGTTCCGTCGGTAAGTCTGGCTAACGGAATATTAAGGAGCGCAAGATAATCTGGCTTCCCAAAGTCCTCACTCCTCCAATCCATCCACTGACGGAACGGATACCGTCCAGTTAACAATGCACTCCGTGAAGTCGCACAGACTGGGGTCATATAAAATTGATGAAGCTGCATGCCATCTTTGGCAAGTTGATCAATCATTGGTGTAAGCCGCACATCACCACCATGGAAACCAGGGTCTGCCCACCCAAGATCATCTGCAAGAATTAAAACAATATTTGGGCGATCATCTAGGCGGTCATTGAGGCGACTACCGGTCTGGGAGTCTGGCTCATCAGCTTTTCCCCAAAGAGAAAGAGAAATGACACTGAATGCGCAACACACGACCAGCACAACACCAGACGAGAGAAACCCCTTAAAAAATCGCCACACCATAAGAACTCATCCTTTTTTGAGAGCCACCGAAGACATCTTCCACCCTGCAATCCCTCTTGGTTGGTATAGTACTACGTTTGTGAGGCTGGCATGGCAGGTCAAACACAATTCTACGAACCCATAACACTTACGCCAGAATATATTCAACACAGATGTCTCTACCCATCAGGACACCACATTCTATGAATTTTTCTCGACTCATGTGCATCATGTCATTCTTCCTTACGTTGCCTGCAATCGCAGCAGATCAACCAAACATTCTCTATATCATGTCTGACGACCATGCTGCACACGCCATCTCCGCTTATCAGGGCCGCCTGGCTGAAATTGCGCCGACACCACATCTTGATCGACTCGCAAACGAAGGCGCGCTGTTCACAAATGCCTTCTGTACAAATTCCATTTGCTCTCCGTCACGGGCCTGCGTCATTACGGGTCAATACAACCACACGAATGGCGTGTTTGACCTCGGCGGCAGAATCCAACCAGACAGACAAATGCTTCCTCTCCAGATGCAGGACGCTGGTTACGAGACAGCGATGATTGGAAAATGGCACCTAAAGGCTGAACCGGCTGCCTTCGATTACTACTGTGTCTTGCCGGGACAGGGCAAATACCATGATCCGGAATTTCGAATTCGAGGAACAAAACCATGGGGTAAGAATACGATCGCTTTTGAGGACAAGCACGTCACGGATGTAATCACTGATCTTTCGATAGAGTGGCTCGAACACAAACGCAACAAATCAAAACCATTCTTCCTCATGCACCACTACAAGGCACCACACGATTACTTTGACAATGCACCACGATACGAATCATATCTTGCCGATATCGACATTCCATCACCTGCCTCACTTTGGAAGATGAACCCGCACTTCGGCTCACTAGCTACTCGTGGCGACCGGGACGAACTTGTCCCACACATTGGTACATCTATCGGCGGCAGGAACCCTCGCCGTTCGTACCTCAGGGACTTACCATCACGATATCCGGATGAATTCCCTGCCAACTTTGACCCAAATGACTATTCAGATCATGAAAACAAAAAATTCGCCTACAACGCGTACCTGAAAAAGTTTCTGCGTTGCGTCAAAGGCATCGATGACAACATCGGTCGACTTCTTCAGAAGCTTGATACATTGGGGCAGCTTGACAATACGATCATCGTGTACACCGCGGACCAAGGCTTCATGCTTGGGGAACACGACTACCAGGACAAGCGGTGGATGTATGAACAGTCTCAGCGAATGCCACTCATGATTCGTTACCCAAAACGGGTGAAACCC
>JABHNP010000221.1 GCA_018694455.1 Planctomycetaceae bacterium
ATACGCTTTGAACGCCCGGTTCCAAGCAGCAAAGGCCGAATCCCCGGCTGTGCATCAATGAGATAGAGCGTGCCTGATGACTCCCAGCCTGCTGTATCCACTCCCGTGAGAATTGGATGATCTTCCACCTTGGGTGCGAGCTTCACTTGGGTCTTTCCAGCCAGATGAATCAGATACGGAGACCCCAGAACCTTTTGTCCGAAATCATGATTGAGTGTATGACGCGGATGATCCTTTGGATAATTAAATGCGTGCGTACTCGTTCGAAGACCGACAACTGCTTTACCCGACTCAATAAATTCTGTGATATGGGCAAGTTGGTCATCTTCCAGCTGAAGAAAACGCATGAAGAATATGCCGATATCAGCATCTTTGAGTACTTCAAGTCCAGGCAGACCACGTTTATCTTTCTCAGGATCCCACGCTGGATTAATGACCGTTGTCCGGAAACCCAGTCGCTCAAGTTCAGTAGCAAGGAACGGCATCGTCAACTGTGGTGAATAATGATGCGTGCCGACAACAAAAACCGCATGTGGGGGCTGCGCCGCGCCTAAAAATTCACACCAACAGACTACTCCAAACAATGCCATGGCATAAAAATATTTACTCATGCTGTTCTTCACTTTCTGTCCACGAATTAGGGAAGAGTCAGTTCGTTCATGAAATGGGACGAGTTCTTATCGCTTCGGTAGGACCACTCGCGTATACGGGCTCGAGAGATATGTTTCGTAGCCACGCCCGTTATGCTTCACTCTGCTGAGATAGTTACTAAAGAAATCAATCTGCTCCGCGTTGGCATCAAGCTCAATTTCAGCAACCCAGACACCTCGTCGATCATCGTAGTGCATCTCTGCAAAATTATCATCCGGAATGGGCTCACTAAGATAGTGTGGACTTCCATCAGGTGCTCGATCGAACATCCACCAGATGCTGCCGCCTTCTGGTTTATACCCGTCTGGAAACTCCACAATCACTTCAATCGCATTATCAACCAATGCATGTTCAACTTTTGGAGGTACGAGAAATCTGCCACTGATCTCTTCTGGAAAGAAATGTGTCAGCAGAAATGCTGACTTATTCGACTGACCTCGCTCCAATCGAGGATGTCCCCTTTTCCCATGTCCTGTATTAGCTCCTAAATACACCGGAATATCCGGGTGCTCTGCACCACCCCAGGCCATGTCGTACGCTACACAATCATGCGTTCCTGGATGAAAGAGCATCGCAACGCCACGGCGCCGAAGATTCTTGAGGTTTCGAGAAATAAATACTTCGTCTGATATTTCACGAGTAAAGGTCTGAAGGTCTTCCCATGTATGGCCCTGTTCCAAAACTTCTCTATTAAATGTTGGTCCATAATGTCCCCCAGAAAAAGGCCCTCGCCTTCCTTCCTGGGAATCAAGTTCCTTCCATGCAGCACGATCACATAGCCGCAAAGGTGAATCCCAGATTGGTGAAACAGTGGCATGCACGGCTGTCATGCGATCATCATGCAATATCGCCATTGAGGGTGATGCACCATTTTTCGATCCACCAGTTACAGCAACTTTGCCTTTTTCAAAATGAGCTGACTCGGCATACGCAGCAGTAATCGCCCGCATCAATGTTGCTGGCCAAGCCCAGTATTGAATTTTTACATGTGGATTCAGCGTTCTCGCGAAACGTTCCTCAGCTGCTCTCGCGAGATCTCGTTCGCCGTAACTGCCGGGTTCCTGAACAACGGTAAACACAAGCCCGACACCACCATTGAGAAGTTCTCGAAAGACTCCATTAGGTCGAAAGTCTTCCTCCAGACGAGCAGGCGTACTGCCACCAGTCAGATGAAAACCCTTTGCATTTTGACTGGCAGGGACAACCATCCGTACGGGGATACGAAAATCTTGGCCAGGCCACAGCTCACCGACATTGATCGTAACTAACTTTTGTCGTGTCACAATCTCACCTTCAACAGGATGCCAGTCTTGAAGAACCTCGACATCTAACGTCGAGGGGTTACGTATGGCATCCATATCGAAAATTTCAGCAACCAGCACGCCAGAAAGCATGGTCAACATTCCAATACTGGCCAAGCATCGAGCGATACGACGTACTATGGGAGCACCCCACTGAAGTGAGACTGATGCAATCGTAACTATCATTGGGAAATGCCTTTGATTGTGTGACTTCTAACCATTTTCGAAAATATAAAACAAACAAGTTCAGATAGCAGTGCATACGCGTTCTCGTTGTACTGTAGATGCGGCTCCTGAACAACAAATTGTTCAGCCACAAGGCCTATAACCACTCTCCAGTCATTTTAGAAAAAGACCGACGAACAGTTTGTGCTTCGTGTGTTGCACTCGAGAGCAAATCACATGACTGACGACTATCAGAGTCAGCATGAACTGCTAGTACTTTTAAATATTTTCGAGCATTCCTGTGGCATCACCGTGCATGTTGTCCTGGACACCAAAACGGTCCAACATACTTGCATAGAGATTCATCAGTGGTGTTTTGCCCGGATATTGGACATGCCTACCCGGATTTAATCTGCCATCTCCACCACCGGCAAGGAGGATGGGCAGCCGATTGTGATCATGTCGGTTGCCATCACCAATACAACCGCCGTAGACGAGCATCGTTCGATCAAGAATCGATTTATCACCTTCTTGGATCGACTTCAGCCGCTTGAGGAGATACGCCAACTGCTCAGTGTGAAAGCGGTTAATTTTCTTAATCTTTTCCTGCTTTTCAGGATCATTTCGATGATGTGAAAGTGAGTGATGTCCTTCGGGTACTCCAATAAAATCGTAACTACGATTACTTCCTTCATTCGCAAAGACCAGTGTTGAAATCCGAGTGGCATCAACCTGAAACGCCATAACGAGAAGATCTGCAAGTAACCGTAGATGATCCCGATAGCTGTCAGGAATACCATCCGGCTTTGTCATTTTTTTTATACTGGTTGATTCATCCTGCGATGTTCTTTGGACCCGCTGCTCAAGCTCCCGAACACTTGTGAGATATTCATCAAGCTTTCGCTTATCTGCCTGCCCAACGACCTGCTGCAACCGTTTCGCATCATCGAGTGCAAAATCCAGAATACTCCGACTAAACTTAAGCCGATTTGCCCGCATCTGTTTTGATTCACCGGCACGTGTTCCTTCAAACAATCGCTCAAAAATGAGCCGCGGATCTTTTTCTTTTGGAACCGGTTGATTTTCACTCTTCCAAGAAATTGTTGAGGAGTACGCGCAACTATATCCAGAATCGCAACTCCCACTTGTTTTGCCACCTTCAGCACCTATCTCGAGTGATGCAAATCGTGTCCGCCTCCCTGCGGCTGCAGCAGCAATCTGATCCACTGATACGCCGGCTTTAATATCAACACCATTTGTCTTTCTCGCCTGGGCACCCGTTAAGAAGGTTGCCATGGCTCTGGCATGGTCACCCCCTCCGTCACCATTCGCATTCGCATGGTGTTGGGCAAGACCACTGAGAATACTGAAGTCGTTTTGTAACTCACGAAGTGGTTCAAGGGTTGGGGGTAGTTTATATCCACGACCCTCTTCCTGTGGCGTCCAATTCGTCATATGGATGCCGTTGGGTGCATACACAAATGCCATCCGCAGTGGTTCTTTTTTTCGGTCATACCCTGCTGCAGCCTGAACAGATACTGGAGCCATCGCCTCGAGAAGTGGTAGTGCAATACTGACCCCAGCGCCTCGCAAGACGGTTCTTCTTGAAAGTTGGTTTCTCATTGGCTCTCTCCAGATTCGCGCTGTCGAAATGCAGGGCTTTTTACAATTTCTTCAACAACAACAGCAAAACGATCGTCATCACGTTTCAGTCGATTCACAATTCGTTCCACTGCACATGCATCGTAGTATTCTAACCCCCTGCCGAGGGCAAAAGTCAGCATTTTCTCTGAAATACATCGACGAAAATCATCCCGCCGCTCGAGTAAAAGACGACGTAACTCGTGCGGGCCATCAAATGTTTGTCCAGTCGGAAGTTCTCCAGTCGCATCAATTTCTACAGTTCCTTCACGATCTCGCCACGCGCCGATCGCATCATAATTTTCAAGTCCAAAGCCAAGTGGATCCATCATTTTATGACATGAAGCGCAGGCCGGGTCAGCACGGTGTTTTTCCATTTGCTCCCGCAGTGATCCGGTGAGTTGTGCTGAATCTCCTTCGGCAAGCTGCGGGACATTTGGTGGTGGCTCTGGAGGTGGGGCATCAAACAGATTTTCAAGAATCCATTTTCCTCTCTTCACCGGACTTGTCCGGGTCGGGTCCGATGTGACTGTCAGAATACTGGCCTGCCCAAGCAGACCGCCTCGTCGACCGCCTTCAAGAGAGACTCGTTTGAACTCGGGGCCAGATACTCCTGATAGTCCATAGTGAGTGGCAAGGCGATCGTTCACGTACGTGTAATCGGCGTCAAGAAAATCAAGGATACTTCTGTTTTCTGACACAATGGTACGAAAGAAGAGTTCGGTCTCTCGAAGCATTGCCTCCCTGAGTTGATTATCAAACGTTGGAAACTTCTTCTGGCTAGGGCTTACTTCTTCAAGCCCTCGAAGCTGAAGCCATTGCCCCGCAAAGTTTTCAACAAGTGCCTCTATTCGATCATCCTTCAGCATTCGCCGTGCCTGCTGAACGAGCTGTTCTTTGGTATGCAGTTCACCCCGTGCAGCAGCACCAAACAATTCATCGTCCGGCATACTGCTCCACAGAAAATATGAAAGTCGTGTCGCCAATTCAAAATCATTCAAATCACGCACTGCACCCGGATCTGGATCCATTTCCATTCGGAAAAGAAATGATGGGGAAACAAGTAGGGCTGCGACTGCCAGCTGTGTTGACCGTTCAACGGTCTCACCGTTTCGGCGAGCTAATGAAAATATTCTTCCAAGGCTTTCAACCTCTGTGACAGTTGCCCGCCGACGAAACGCACGCGATGCGAGTGGATTCAGCAGTTTCTTGATGGCCTCCGTCTGTTTCGTGACGGTTGCGGCGGCATCAATTGGGGGCTGAAAAAATCGTGTATGAAATTCAGGGAGTGATTCAGGTAACACGCCAAGCGGTCCAATCAACTCGATCGAATCAACGTTGAGATTTCTATCAAGTTTTTTCCCTTGTGGTCCTGACTTCAGATAGAAATCATTGAGAAACGCAACACCAAGCTGGTGCTCGCCCTTTTTCAGATCAAGAGTTACTTCAAAGTCTGTTGGCTGATTCCGGTCATTCCGCACAAGTTCTTTTCGTAATGGCTTGCCATCTAAACCAACCAGCATGAAGCAGGCTTGATTTCCTGCCTGATCCCCCCACGCTCGCACTCGCAAGACATACTTGCCGGCATCTTCCAACCTAAAGTCTCGCGTAACCTGACCACGCGTGGGGAAACGCTTTCCTTCAAACTGTCGACGCGGTGCCGCCTCAACATCTGTGCTCGCAATAACTGTTCGCACAATCTCATCAGCAGCATCAACATACCGCTCAAAGAGAACCGGAGAGACAGACAAGACATCCCCAATATTATCAAATCCATATCCAACATCATCGCTTGGAAACGTCTGTGCAAGTTGGAGATCAACACCAAAAAGATCGCGAATTGTGTTGTCGTACTCGTGCCTGTTCAGTCGCCTGATCGTCACCCGACCTGGCCGCTCGGGACCAACACAATCGACTTTTAAGGCATCATCAAGAATCCACTGTGCTATAAGCTCTCTTTCTTCATCGGACGGCTGCTCTACATCATCAGGAGGCATTGCCCTGCCCTGCACCTGACGAAGGATTCTTCTCCAGTTCTCTCGATCGATTGTACGAGCATGACTCACTGTATATGTATCAATGGCAATGGCCGACTCAGCATCATCACCAGCATGGCAGTCCACGCAGTACTGCCCGAGAAGAGCTTGCACATCTTCAAATGGCACTGCATGCGCGCAGCGTAGAAAAAGGAACACCAGAACCGTGGCCATCCCAACCTTACAAGACAATAAATCTATGAACCGTGATAATTTCAAAAGAACGGGTACCGTGCTTACGCTCAACTTTTTAAATACTTCAACAGGATGCATAAAACCAGATTCGGCCTTCTAGGTGAGCGAACGAACCGAGATTGAATCATTCACTTCGAATCCAGTTGATTCATGCATAGTAAGGAGTAGTGAGTTGATTTTCCTCTCCTTCACATCATTTGATTTTAGTCACCCCAGTTTTTGGGGGAAACCGCGTGAATAACGTCGTTTTGCAGTCCAAACGTTCTATTTTCACAAATAAGGGGCTTTTTGAAGGCCTTCAAATAAAGGGCCCCTATATATAGACGCACAATTCAATGTCCACGATCGGTAAACGTAGACGGTATTGAGTAGTCGTTATTTGCAGTCAAAACTGAAGGAAGGGAATGTATTGATGAAGGTGCTAGTCATCCCTATGTGTACGCTGCTTGGACTTGCCAGCGTGAACATTATCCACAATCCATTGACTCAGATAGAAGAGCACCGATTACAGGAATACTTGTCGCAACTTGAAGAGTCCATCACACCGAAATTTGTAAAAGACATATTTGAATCCAAAGAAATGTGAACTGTCTTGATGGATGACCATGAAAGTAAAAAAGACCGTGTCGTGCATGCAGCTTTCGGATGTCGTACCGAATTGCTTACCTACGCACGTTCACTTCTTGGGAACTTTGCAGCAGCGGAGGATGCGGTGCAGGAAGCAATGATTGTCGTCATGAATAAATATGATCAGTTCCAGGAGGGTACGTCGATCTTGGCGTGGTGTCGCTCGATTGTCCGACTTGAGGTGCTACGTGCAAAACGTCGGTATCAGCAAGATATGTCACTTGTACAACGACTCTTGGATGATGCAGTTGATGCAGCCTTTGATGAATTTCAGATAAATAGAAAGCATGATGAGTCAACGTCTCGGCGCGATGCCATACGGCATTGCCTCAAAAAACTTACTGATCGCGGCCGTGCTGTCTTGAAATCACGATTTACAGATGAACTTGGATATAAGCAAATTGGGGATCAGTTTGGCATGACCGTTGAAGCGGTACGAAAGGCACTCTTTCGGACGAAGAAGCAGCTTCATTCGTGTGTTGAAAGCAGACTGAGAGTTGCGTCATGAATACCAATCAAAGCAGAGATGAATTATTTGAGCGTCACTTGCAGGGTGAATTAAGTGATGTTGAAAAAGAACACGTTGCCGAACTGCTTGATAGCGATGCTGCCGCGCGTCAGCAGTTCGTTGAACTAGCTCAATGGGACACCGAGCTTGGTGAAACGATACGCGAACATGCAGAGCCTGTATACAATAAAGATCTTCTGCCGTCAGGCAAAGGAACTATAGAACGCGGAGGTAAAAACACATTTTTGCTTTCTCCGTTCGTGACGTTCGCTACCATTACAGTTTTGTTCATCCTTTTCAGTAGCCTGCTGTACCTGCAGAGACAAACTTTTTTTGCTCCAGCAGAAAAAGTCGTTCTCTCACAAACAGCGAGCAGCTCAATCGCCACGATCACCGGGCTGAAGGGTTCACTACTCTGGACAGGCAATCAGGGTGAACTTGTGCTCGACATACATGTTGGAAGAGAACTGACAGGAGGCACGATTGAAGGCCTGGCTCCGGACTCTTGGTTTGAGCTGCAGTTTCAAGACGGATCTATTGTGACCATCTCAGGCACATCAATGCTCACCTTCGCAGATGTCGGGCAGAAGAAACTACGACTGAAGCAAGGAGCATTTACTGCAGACGTTGTTCCACAGCCCGTTGGCAAGCCAATGATCATTCAAACGCCATCCACCGTGATTGAAGTTGTGGGAACACGATTTGAAGTGGAAGCATTGCAGGCGTTCACTACGGTGAATGTCCGGGAGGGAAATGTTCGCCTCAAGCATTTAGTCGATGGAAATGCCGTCGATATTCCTGCTAATTATCGTGTGATTGCAGAAGCTGGTGGTGATCTCTCGCCGATGCCGCTACCAGCCGCAGAAAATTATTGGAAGAGTCAGCTAGGTGTACAGGCTGGAGGGTTTGGAAAGTGGCTTCCGGCAACAAAAAAGAGACCAGCTGCTCAAAAGGCTCTTCCATTCATTCCAGTTAACAATCCAAACGTGAGCCTGTCGCTCTTATCAATTCCTGTTTCTGGTCGGAACGGGCCACCTGTTGTTCTCACTCCGCATGCCACGTTCCGTGTTCGTGGTCGACTGCATGATTCGGCACAAGTTCACTTTGGTATTGCTGTGTCATATGGCAATGGTGAATTTGCCGGAATGTTTCGTGGAGACTTATTGAAAAAACAACCTGTCTCTAAAATCGCTGGACAAAAAGAGTTTGAGGTCATCTATCAACTCAGTGACTTTACCGTTGATCCATGTGTTCGTAGAAAACAAGACTCGTTGGCACGCACGCCTGATGGGCTCTATCTCGATCGGCTATGGGTATTTACAAATATGGGAAGCTCAAGTGGGCTCATGGTCCATGAAGTAGAATTAATTCCGGGGGAAATAAGATGAGCACCATCCAGAAATATCTTTATCACCAGATGCTTACTCATGAAAAAAGGCACGTATCCGAAATGAGATCTACCAACAATGATTCACGCATGACGCATCATCGTGCATTCACTCTCATTGAACTCCTTGTTGTTATTGCCATTATTGGAGTTCTTATAGGCCTTCTTCTACCAGCAGTACAGCAGGTACGTGAGTCTGCACGAATGCTGTCATGCAAAAATAATTTAAAACAGATCGGTCTCGCGCTTCATAACTACCATGATGCAAATCGTGCATTCCCACCATTTTTTACCAGCTCAGGAGGAAACGAAACACGAATCGCTGATCAAACCGGCAAGAGTGCAAACTGGTGCGTTCTTATTCTGCCCTACATGGAACAAAGCGTGATCTACGATCAGTGGAACTTTGATCTTCCCCCACATCAAAATCCTCAGCGATCAGAGCAAATCACTGCCTTTCTTTGCCCATCCGATTCGAGTTCGAGCGGTGAACTATGTGCCTATGCGGGTGGCAACTGGGCTCGTGGAAATTATGGAATGAATGTTTCACCGTGTCATCATGGCATACAAGACAACCAGTCTGACGGTGGGTTTGGTGCGGTCAATTCTTCGATCCGTATCCGAGATTTTCGTGATGGCACATCGAATACCGTGGCGATCAATGAATTGCGAGCAGGCCTGAACAAAAATGATCTTCGGGGATGCTGGGCCATGCCGGGGTTAGGGAGCGGAACCGCAGCCATGTACAACGATGCAAGCCGACCAAACAGCCGCCAGCCGTTCTCAGATGATATGGAAAACTGTGCTGTATCTGGATCACTTGGTACGCCACCCATGGGCTGCTACGACAGCCAGTCAACGGGACAGATGACTGCGAGAAGCCAACACCCAAGTGGAACACAGTTTTTGATGGCCGATGCTTCCACCAGATATGTTACAGAAAGTATTAATTTCAAAGGCGCTCAAAATAATTGTGGACCCGCAGAGCAACGAGGAATCTGGCAGAAAATTCATACCCGAAATAGTGGTGAAGTCGTAGGAGAGTTTTAATGGCTCCCTTTCGGAGGTGTACTCTTCAACGCAGGAGTGGACTCGTTTCACTCTGTTTCACCGTTAGTTTGCTTGCAGGATGCTCTGAGACCTCGCCAAGCCTCAGTGTTATTGCATCTTCATTAGCACCGGAGCAGCGTGAGACCGGTCAAGCATTTGAGAATTCAATTGGTCTCATTTTTGTTCCAATTCCATCTGGTGAATTTCAGATGGGTACGTCTTCGGACACCAAAGTGAAGTGGTCCAACACGAAAGATGAGTCTCCGCTGCATCGAGTTCAGATTTCAACACCATTTTTCATGAGTGTCTCTGAGGTAACTCAAGAACACTACACCATGGTCATGGATGAAACGCCTTGGCTTGATGAACCTTTGACAAAAGAATCGGCCAACATTCCTGCTACGTATGTTTCTCACAAAAAAGCTACAGAGTTTTGTAAACGCTTGAGTGAAAAAGAAGACAGGGTCTACCGGCTGCCAACCGAAGCCGAATGGGAATATGCATGCCGCGGCGGCACGTTAACGGCATTTCACTTTGGCAACAAACCCTTCAAGCTTGATGACTATGGCTGGTATTTCAACAATGCCTATAAGGCCAAGGAACAGTATCCACATCCATGGGGTTTAAAAAAACCGAATCACTGGATGCTTTATGACATGCACGGCAACGTATTCGAGTGGTGCAGTGACAAGTACGACCTCTATTCCACCACCCTGATAAAAAAAGTCACCACCGACCCAAAGGGGCCTGAGAAAGGACGCTTACACGTTTGGCGTGGTGGGGGATTTAGTAGCAACGCACAGGATGTTCGCTCGGCAACACGACACATTTCTGGAGGATCGCACTTTAGGCCCGAGTATCTTGCCGGCTTTCGAGTTGTATGTGAAATGAAAGAACAAAACATCAAAAAGTAGTGAATGAAAAATAACATGAAATCCATCCTCACAATTTTATTTGCCCTTCTTTCGGTTAGTCCCGTTTTTGCCAATGAAAAACCACCGAATGTCATCACCCTCCTCGTTGACGACCTCGGTTACCGTGACATTGGCTGTTACGGTGGTCCCGTTAAGACTCCCGTCCTTGATGGCCTAGCCGCAGATGGTATTCGGTTCACCGACTTCCATTCCGGGGCACCGGTCTGCTCTCCTTCCCGTGCCACTTTTCTCACTGGCCGTAACCACATCCGCGCCGGAGTCTATTCCGTCCTCAGTGAACAGCGTCACAAAATGCATCTCCTTCGG
>JABHNP010000327.1 GCA_018694455.1 Planctomycetaceae bacterium
GAGGCACCGCTTGATATTCAGTCTTCAGAGTCTCCCGTAATGGATCGGCGTGTCAAAATATTTCTCATGCTTATAGCAGCCTTTTCTGTTCTAGACCTCATTTGGACACTGCTCGCAAGCCGTGCGAATGCGTTGACAGAACTCAACCCAATCGGATCGCAGCTAATTCATAATCCGATTGGATTGCTAGCTTTTAAAACCCTTGTCACGGTGGGTGTTATTGGGATTCTTTTTGTCTTGCGGGGTCACAGAGTCGCACAGCGCGGTGCATGGTGGGCCTGTCTTATCTGTACGCTTGTGACCGTTCGCTGGCTGACCTTTAATTCAATGTTCGCGTAGTTCAAGAAGGGGCGCGAAACTTAAATTCCAGAGGACTGAACTATGAGATACTTAGTATTTACATTCATTACATCCATGCCGGTGTTATTCCCATGCATCATGCTTTCAGAAGAGCCTATCCGGAAGCCGAGAATGGATGACACGATCAGGGCGAATATATACGCAGATAATGCCTTCAGGCTTTATGTAAATGGAGAACTCGTAGCGGTGGATTCAATTCAGTTTGTGCCGCATAACGTCGTGTCTGTTGATATTCTGCCTGCATATCCAATGACGATTGCTGTGATGGGTATCGATAACGCAGATTCGTTAACGGGGATGGAATATGCAAATACAAACATTGGAGACGGTGGGTTCATCCTGAAATTCGGTGACGGTACCGTTACTAGTTCAATTTGGAAAGTGAAAGTAATTTCTTCAGGTCCACTCAATGGTGATAGCAGCAATCCGCGCGTTGTGAATAATTCTTTGCCCGAAGACTGGTATACAGTCGATTTTGTAGATCGTGACTGGGGTAACGCAAGAGAATTTTCTGAAGAGGAAGTTGGTCCAAAAGAACCGTTCTTCGAGCATGATTTTGAAGGAGCCAAATTCATTTGGTCGGATGATCTACAACTCGACAACATTGTCCTCTTCCGTACCGTAGTGCCCTCACCTCCAGACAGCAGAGAGCGGCCAGACTTCCGCGGGCTCACCGATGTTGTTCCCCAGCAGGGAGGAGGTCGTTCACGGGCCGGAGGTGGTCGAGAGAAACAGAAAATCCGGTCAAGAAAGTAGTGCCTGTCCACATAAACCTGTCCATATAAAAAGAATCCTGTATCCGAAGGTGGTGTCATGAATAACTCGTTTTCATATGTCATACTTTCTGCATTAGCTGTGTGTAGTTTGTTGCAGCCAAGCATTGCGCACGAAGGGCATGTACACTCGTCGTCTTCGAAAACTCACCAGAAGATAGAGCATCTTAATACAGCACCTCAGGCGATGCACTTCGTCACACAGAAAGCAACAGCAGAGGGAACCAAGCCAAAGCTTGCCAGTTTGTTTTCTACCTTTGGCCACAAGGTGAATGTACGTTTTGACAGTGAGTTTCTGTATGTTGATTCAGATGGAATGCCTGAGCATCCAATGATGACTGGTATCAGAGCCTGGCAACAACAGGTTCCCTTGCCTCAGCCGTACACTGGAGGTAACGCGTGGAGAATTCCGTTACATCCGGTTCGTGCGAAGGTTCCTATGTTGACAAAGAGCCATTTTTTTAGAGGTGCAATAGCTTTGGCAGTCAACGGTGTTCCCATATTCAACCCCATCAAGAACGACGGCAAAACAGATACCCTACTTGCAGGTGAACTTGATCAATGGGGTGGGCATTGTGGTCGAGCAGATGATTATCACTACCACATAGCCCCTGTGCACCTTGAAAAGTTCGTCGGTGCAGGGAATCCCATTGCCGTCGCACTTGATGGATATCCAATTTACGGATTCCATGAGAAAGATGGAAAACAGCCTACGAACCTTGATGAGTTAAATGGTCATGAGGGACCGGACGGAACGTATCACTATCATGCGACGAAGACATTTCCTTATCTGAACGGTGGGTTTTATGGCGAGGTGGTCGAACGTGATGGGCAGGTTGATCCACAACCACGAGCTCAGGGAGTACGGCCACACCTTCCCGGTTTAAAAGGTGCCACCATTGTTGGCTTTGAGAAGCAACGTGCGAATAGCTATACCGTCAAGTACGAAGTGTTTGGCAAGCCCCGGTCCGTGCGATACAGCATCGGAGACAACGGGACGGTTACTTTTGCCTTTGTCTCAGAGCAGGGAACGACGACAGAGACCTATTCGGCTCGTCGGCGAAGTGAGGGTGGTGGGCGTTATGGTACGGAGGCTACTCCCACTAATAAACAGCGAGGTGACAAAAAGCAAGAAGAAAGATGGACGAGTAATGATCCAATAAGTATGGCGTTAGATGTAAATGGAGATGGCAAGATAGATGGTAGCGAACTTCGTCGAATCGGTGTGGTGTTGAGAGAGTTTGATAGTGATCGCGATGGGCTCATTGCAGTCGATGAAATACGAAAATCAGAGCATGTGGACAATGAACCTCAAGGAGGTGGTGGTGTTCGTGGGCCACAGTCTGATAACGGACCCCGGCAGCCGTGGATTCTGGTTCATGCCACAGAAATTGACCTCGATAAAAACGGAATGATCAGCCGTAATGAACTTGTTGGAGAAGCAGTACATGCGTTCAAGGGGTACGATAAAAACAATGACGGACAGCTCAACGATGGGGAGTTGGGGGTGCGTGGTGGATCACGGAGCGCGATGGGCGGTTTTATCAAAGGGCACGCGAAAGAAATCGATCGCGATGGGGATGGAGTGGTCAGCCGCGATGAGGTAGTCAACAACGCTGAGCGTATGTTTTCAAAAATCGATGACAATTCAGATGATGTCATCACTCCAGAAGAATTGGAAGCCAGCCGCCGGCAGTAAATAGTGGGGAAGACGACTTTAGAAGAATGTTTGCGCAGACTCAAAAAGAATCGGATGGGGCAACCAAGCCCATTCGGTAAAGTTCATTTGCGAGTGCATGGCGAGCATTATCAACTGCGACAGCCCGGTGGCGTATAGCTGATGGGAAACTACGATGCTGGAACATGTGTTCAAGCTCTTCTATTTCATTCTCATAATCTTTGGAAAGTTTGAGAATAATTCAGGAACACTCCATTTCCGGAGGTAGATGCCGACGATAAGCCTTTTATTCCAGAATAAATACTTACTCACTAAACGACGTTTCCAGAAATATGCCGTATACCCGGGCGATTTTCGTGCCACAAAATCGAAAACGCCGCGAAGTTAAAACCCAACCTCTCTATATTCTATATATAGAGAAAATATTGAGAGTGATTCTGGTGGAGCGACGATCTGAATCCCTGTTAGAAATCAAACTGTGACGTTGTAAAAAAAGTTGTGGGTATTTTGTGGGGCCATAGTGGGCGGAGTCAGGCCAAAATTTCAAACTTGTTATCTATTACGAGTGAAACAACGTTTGGCCTTCTGTTGCCCACTGTTGCCCAATAAACTTTTCTCCGTGTTTTAAGACCTGCGACTCCTGCCGGGGGTACTTGGTTTTGCCTGTAGCACTGGTGAAACGCAAATCTCCGCAAATTTTTGCAGATATTTTGCGGGGAAATTGCAGAACTGTCACTCTGGCGGACGAAATCCTCACTTCATGCCAGACGGACTAAGCACAAGACGGAAGCCGACAAATGGACTTTCTCTTGAGATAGTGAGACCCCTTAGGCTGCTTTTACTGCGCCAATTACCACCCAATGCGAGTTGGCTAGCACCTGATTGAATTAGTTCTTGAACTTTGGTATTCGCACGAATAGCCTGCGAAATAGGTTTACTACAAAATTCAGAAACGTTTCCTCGCATGTCATACAGACCCCACGCATTTGCACGCTTCTGACCAACAGGGTGGGTTTGGCCTTCTGAGTTGTCCCCAAACCAGCCGAAATCGCCACGCATTGAAGGTTCTATAGTGGTAGGCCAAAGCGTTGGCGATCCCGCACGGCATGCAAATTCCCACTCTGCCTCTGTTGGAAAACGATAGACACGGCCCGCAGCACGTTCTTTCGGTAATGCAGAAAGTTTTTCACAATAGGTGAGAATATCTTCCAATTTCACTTGCTCAACGGGACGCTCGTCATCCTTCCATTTGCTCGGGACACTTCCCATTACCGCTTTCCACTGTGCATTTGTGACTTCGGTAATACCAATGAAATATGGGTCCGTAATCTTGATTTCGCGGTCTTTACTATTTTTTGTTAAACGAAAATTGAAGTTGCCCGCAGGAATCATTTTCATTTTGATGCCAATTGAGTTTGTGATTGTCTCTGGCAGATCAGCGGGGAGAGGCAATCGTTTATTGGGCGGTACGTCTGTAGCAGATGAGATATCAAGAGCCGCAGAAGACTTCATAGCCTTCTCAGGATTCACAGTTGCCGGTAGCAAATTTGCAGGAAGTGTAATACGTGGATTTTGTTTCAGAATAGCAAAGGTTTCTTCACTGACTGAGACTAGCCTCACAAGATCAAGCGACTCGGCATCGGCCTTTACCAACTCTTGGGCAACGTCATTGCCGATCGATTTCAAGCTAGTGAGTCGAAGCAATTCACCATGCCATTCAGCCAATGCCTCAGCAGCCGGCTGTGACAACTGTTCAAGTCCAGAGAGATCAAGTGTCGCACCCTTCCAGGCGGCTAATTCTTTCGCCACGTTGGCATCTATTGACGCAAGTCCATTGATGTTAAGTGTAAGCCCGGGCCACTTTGCAAGTTCAGCGGCTACCTTATCGTCGAGTGTCTTCAGTCCAGAGAGATCGAGTGCCGTACCCTTCCAGGCGGCTAATTCTTTCGCCACGTTGGCGACTATTAATGTAAGTCCATTGATGTTAAGTGTAAGCCCGGGCCACTTTGCAAGTTCAGCGGCTACCTTATCGTCGAGTGTCTTCAGTCCAGAGAGATCGAGTGCCGTACC
>JABHNP010000180.1 GCA_018694455.1 Planctomycetaceae bacterium
GAAGAGTACGCTGGAGACGCATTATGTCATGGCGTTTGTGCGGTAGTGAATTCTGCCAACTGCTGCGTCGGAGGCTTTGGGACGTGTAGTGCAACATCTCTTGCTGTAACATCAATGCAGAGTGTGCTAGTGTAAAATTGGGCGAATTGCTCGGGGACTAGGTTAGGTGAAAGTTGAGAGCCCTCGGCATTTCGTAAGACTACGCGATACATATGTGTTTTTTGTGCTGATTGACCAAGAGGCTGATTGACCAAGAGTTTGGATTGTTCCGGAGAAGTTGCCCGATGAGCAGTCAACGAGGAGATAGGCTGGCCGGCGGTACCCGGTCTCCTTGCCTGAGGTGCTTAGTGGAGAAAGTTCAATACTCATGGAGTGTGCAGGGATCAAAGTGTCATCTTGATATCTTATGGAGCCAGAAAAATTCCGGAATACGATCGGTTCTGGCCACATAAGAGCGGTGATGAATCCGTGGACACGCCAATAGATCATTACAACTAAAAGGGTAGCAACGGCAGTTGTACCGATCGACAATCGATGATGTTCCTTTGTCCATTTTTGAAACAGAACTCGACACTCAGTGATAAGTTCTTGAATTATGTAGCTCATTTAATGGACCTCAATACTCTTTCCATCCATACGGTTACCCATCCTCTGATGGGTAAGAGGGTCAATCTCATAAGAGATTGCCTAGACCGAACCATCGCAGAATGACATGAAACATGACCCGGGGTGTGCACTTCCGAAAGATCGCGGACTCCTCAATCCTGAATAGTCTTGGCGAGGAGTTAATGCGGTCTTCGTGACAGGGTCGTAGTACGCAATGCGATGATTATCATTATTGAATCCGGAATAAAGATCCTCATTGTCAGCCGGGTCACTACCATCTGTGTAGCTATCAGGGTTTAAATATTTTTCACCAAGAAGATATGTTGATGTCGTCCCATCAGTAATTTCTGCCATTCTTACAGCACTGTGATAGAATGAAATTCCCGTTGCAACGCCATCAATGTCACCCCAAGGATAATCTTCAGCTTCAGCAAGAGTCATTGGTCCACTGAAATACTCAACAATTAGGTTTCCGGAGCAAGCAGCGTAGTCACTACGCACCTCACGGTCACAGGTTTCTGAGCCACGTGGAGTATGTGAGCCATTATGAAATTTTGTTCCAAATGCTGTTGAACCTCGTCTTGATGGACATACCACAACGGGTAGTGGCGTTGTAATTCTCTGTTTTGCGCCTAATAGTTGAGTTTGTGTCCAGTTGTCAGGATCATTATCACGACCAAGTTCCCAGATCGCAATCATTTCGATTTGCGGTAAAAGTCCGAAGATCCAGTTGCCTGGTTGATCTTCAGCCTTGCCTCGGTCAGGATCCGCGGTCCATCCATACCCCCAGCCCCCAGATGGTAGGTGCCCATATGTTCCTTCGTAGCTCCGCATTGCCAGAGCCAGTTGTCGTAAATTATTTGAGCAGGCACTTCTCCGGGCTGCCTCCCTCGCATTTTGAACGGCTGGAAGTAACAGTGCTAATAGAATGCCGATGATTGCAATTACAACAATCAGCTCAATAAGGCTGAAACCACGGCGTTGAGGCAGGGGTGGTTTTTGAATCATGCTGCTTAGCCTTAAGGAAACACTAAGATTATCGCTATCTTCTTCCTTGCCTGACGATTAAAGGCAACGCTTCGGTTAATAAGCAAATGTCTTATTAAACACGGTGAAATCTCGGGGTGACAAGACTCGACAGTTAGTCGTTATGGTGATTCCTGCTTGCGGTTTGGCAAGCCTGTTTGGCTTATAAAGTCATCTGGTGGTCGAATTTTATCGCCGGGTTTACGAAAAACGTATGGACGAAATTTTTCTTCGATTTCTTTCCAGGCCTCGAGTGATCGAGTTGGATAGTCGGCAGGCCAGCCACCCTCCCGGAATGCATCAGTGACACCTTCATCGTGCATGTCCTCCTGCCATGTCTGAAGCGCCTGCCGCATGGCATCTGCTGTTTTCTGGAGAGAGGGTTTGTTTATCAGGTTTTTGGTTTCCCATGGGTCAGTCTCAAGGTCATATAATTCTTCGGCTGGCTTTGTAGCTGCCATGAAATGTGACTGCTCTGGCGAGAGGGTGCCTTCCTGGTGCATCACATTGAGCACGGCGAGGGTTGGATACCTTTTTTCTTTGTATTCGTTGTATTGGCAATATGCCCGTTCGGGCATGAGGTTTCGAATATATTTGTATCGTTTACTTCGGACTGCTCGCATGGCGTCATGTGTGTCATCCATTTTATCGCGGGTGGCAAATATGTATGGGCGTTTTCTGATTGCAGTCTCAAATAGGTTCATGCCGTGCAGACGATGAGGAGGATGAACTTCAGCAAGATCAACAATCGTTTTGCAGATGTCGAGTGTGTTTACAAGATCATCACATACTGTCCCTGGCTTGATGTGACCAGGCCATCGCATAAGAAGTGGTATGCTGATACCGCCGTCATATAGGAACTGTTTTCCACGTGGCATACATCGACCGTTGTCCCCAATGAGAATAACCAGCGTGTTGTCCCGCAGTCCATCTTCATCAAGTTTTTGAAGCATTTTTCCTATCGTCTTATCAGCAAGTTGGAGTTGCTCAAGCCCATTTGCCCAGTCGCGCCGGATGAGTGGCGTGTCGGGGTAGTACGGCGGGAGTTCTACATCATTCTCATCAATTGGATTCTCTTCGTCTCGTTTCCACGTGCGGTGAGTTGTTGCTTCTGTCGCTTGAGCAAAGAAGGGCTGGCCCGGCTTCCGTTGAAACCAATTGTTCGCTGTAAATCCAAGTTTATTTGTAAAGTTCTGATCGGTCTTCTTGCTTAGGCCACATCCTAAAGCGGTGCAGTATCCCGCTCTGGAAAGTAGCAGTGGTATTGGTTCAATGCCATAAGGAAGAGAACGCTTCTGATTAGTTCGGTGTTGGTTTGTATGCGTATAGTTTTGATAGTGGCCGGTAAGCATGGCTGACCGCGATGTGGAGCAGACTGGCGCAGTTGTGAAGGCACGGGTATACCGAACACCTTCGAACGCTAATCGATCAATGTGTGGGGTGTGTACAGCCCGAGTACCGTAACACGACAGGTCTGTTCCCCAGTCTTCGAGCATGATCCAGAGAATATTTGGACGAGGTGGCTTGCTTGTTCTCGCTTCGGTCTGAGTGTTATGGGTCAGGATGAGCACGAGGATCAGGATGGTGAATATTCCATTTTTTTTGTACATATCGTAGCTTTCCTTCCCCGGAGCAATCACACGAACTGATCATGACACGATTGCAGTTCCTGTGCCGATGTTTGGGCGTAGCATGTGGTTTCGTGATGTGGGCGAACTAGTCGTCAAAGCGTACTTCGAGAATTTCAAAGTTCATTTTTCCGGCGGGGACATCAACGCTTATCTTCTCACCTACCTTGCTGCCCATGAGGCCCTGTGCTAAGGGACTTGCAACATTTATTTTTCCGGCGTCATAATCTTCTTCGCCTGCTCCAACCAGCACAAAGGTTTCGTTGTCGCCGAAGTCAAGGTCTTTCACAATGACAGTTGAGCCAAAAACAACCTCGTTGCTCGCTTCCTTTGATCGTTCGACAATCACAGCTCGTGCTAGTTTGTCACGAAGCAGATTTATCTTTGCCTGAAGCATACCTTGGCTTTCTCGAGCACCATGATACTCAGCGTTCTCGCTGAGGTCTCCTTCACTTCTTGCCGCTGCAATGCGTTTCGCAATTTGGGGCATTTCTTCGAGTTCGTAGCGGTCGACTTCTGTTTTTAATTTGTCATAGCCGACCTTTGTCATTGGAATACGATCAGACATAAAAAATCTCCTTTATGCTCTCCATCGATAGTGATGCAGCGATGAAACAAAGCGGTATCGCGGTTTGTCTACGAAGTCGTTTCAGACTCGTACAGAAGCCGCCCACAACTACGGCACATGGCAACATTCCCTGCCATGAGTTGTGATAGCATTTTCCCCGTTAATTGTTGATGGCATCCGCCACAGCACCCTCCCTCCGATGCTGCGAGGCCATCTTCTCCTTTGTGCTTTACAACACGCTGGTAGACTTCTCGTGTTTCAGCAGTGAGGTCTCGCTCTACTTCTTCAAGTTTGCTCAGGACGCGAGTCATCTCTCCTTCGAGTTGAGTGGCTTCTTTTTGAACTTGTTTCTTGAGTTCCTCAAGTGCCTCAGCGACTTTTTTGACGTTGTCTGTGGCGGCTGGTTGCTGGTTTGTTACTTCATCGACACGTTCAAGAGATTCAAGGATTTCATCCTCAAGCACTTTGACCGCCATCTTATCGGCATCAATTTGTTCCCCGAGCAATTGGTACTCACGATTCGCCTTTGCAGTATTTCTTTTTGCTTCAAGGTCATTAATTTTTGCTTCAGAGGATCGGAGTAACAGCTGTTTTTCATCAGCATGCTTTCGTGCTTTTTTCAGCGTTTCTGCCAAAGCAGTTCGTTCTGCCTCAATATTCTGCAATCGCTTTGACTGAATAGAAATCTGCTTCGGCCCTGCGGCTAACTGACTTCGCAAGTCAGTTAGTTGTCGCTGGATGCGATGAAGTGTACGAATTACGGTAGC
>JABHNP010000387.1 GCA_018694455.1 Planctomycetaceae bacterium
CGCAAAAAGGTCCTGAATTGTTATTCGAGCTGCGTGGCCACCGCGACCAGTTTTTACTTCGAGACCTTCTTTCGCTTCAACTGCCTGATGAAGTCCGTCGCGCCATGATCTTCCTTCAGCGATACGCCCTGTGAATTCGTCAATAATGACAATCTCTTGGCCTGGCTCATCTTTTTTATCTCGAACTACATAATGGCGGTCACGAATGAAAGCAATCTTCCCACGCAGAGCAAGTTCAACCGAGTCGTAGAGCTCGAGCATGCTTACGGAGTCAACTAATCGAGGTCGTATTGATGCCCGAACGGTACTGCGACCAACACCCAGGAGTTCGGCCGACCTTTTTTGAGGGTCATATTCATAGTGCACATCTTGAACCATGGTGTCCGCTAATTTGCAAGCAAAATGAAATAAAGCTGCTTTGCGTTGCTCGCGTTCTCCCATTTCGCCGTCGGGTGAAGAGATGATGAGTGGCGTTCTTGCTTCATCAATTAAGACGTTGTCTGCTTCGTCTACGAGGACGAACCAGTAAGGCCTTTGCAGAAGTTTGGAGTCACCGGAACGGGCCTCTCCCATAAGAGTAGCGCCAAGGTTGATACGGCCTTCCTTCAGCTCTCGTTGCATCAATCGGTCTTTCAGGAAGTCGAAACCAAATTCTTTCGCAGTGCCATATGTGACATCTTTAGCGTATGCGTTTCGACGCGTGTCAAAGTCCATTTCAGACTCAACAATTCCTACGGTTAAGCCAAGTGCTTTAAAAATTGGCTGCATCCACTCAGCATCACGTTTTGCGAGATAGTCATTTACCGTTGCAAGGTGAGCACCGCGTCCGGCGAGTGCATAGAGCATAAGTGGAAGCGTAGCGACAAGTGTTTTTCCTTCACCAGTCTGCATTTCAACGATTGAGCCATGTACTAATGCAATTCCAGCGAGAAGTTGAACGTCGTAGTGTCGCATACCAAGGGTGCGGCGGCCAGCTTCACGAGTCGCGGCAAAGGTCTCAATTAGCAGTTCATCGGTTGGTTCGCCCGCTCTCGCTCGGTAGGAGAGGGATCTGCCAAGCCGACGCAAGCGGGTGTCATCAAGGGCTTTCATGCTCTCTTCAAGGCTGTCGATACGATCAACCGTGCTGTACGTCGACGCATTAATGGACGAGCGGAGTCGCTGCGGGAGTATTGGTTGCCAGTTCCAGAACATCAGGCCACTTCTCGCCTCACTTCGAGTTTCAAAACCTAAGGTGCAAATAGCTTAACATTGCGATCGAGTGAACCGGAGGTGATTATGGCCACCTCTTCAATATCAAATGGCACTTCAGGCAATCGTCCTTGATGCAGGCCGCAAAAGAGGGATGTTTGAGCACGCGTGTTTCTTACGCATCTCGGAGGACAAGAGACCGAGACGGCGTATGAGAAGAAAGAGCACTCGGCGTTTCAGACGATTAGTACCTAGGTACTGATGCTGGAGTTGCACGAGCAGGTGGAACTGCATTCGGGTCGGAGAAGGGCCACCAGCTGCCATTAGTTGTTTGCTGCTGCGGTGCTTGGGGAGTACCCTGCGGATATTGGCCTGTCCACTGTTGCGGCTGTCCCGGTGCTGGCTGTTGGTAACCGGCAGGTGGCGGTGTTCCATAAGCGGGATTGGCATTATAGGTTGGAGGCGGCTGTTGCGCTGCGGGAGCTGGTGCGGGTGCGCCATTAGATGGGGTTATTGGCGGCTGGCCGGCAGCTGGTGGAGCTCCCACAGGTGGTTGGCTTTGTGACCAGTTCCACGTTGATCCTGCGGCCGCCGGAGGAGGCTGAGTACCTGGCTGTACTGGAGCGGCAGGCGGCGGATAGCCCGTTGGTGGTGGAGTTGCACCCTGCCATGTTGAAGCAGGGCCGGGCATCGGCGTTTGAGCGTACGAGACTTGAGGCGCACCAACTGGACCATACGGAGCCGGCTGTCCGATCGCACCGGTTGGCGGCGGCGGGACCATTGCCCCGTTGTACGTTGGCTGCGTCGGAGTCTGGCATCCAGCGAGTGAAAGCAGGAGTACTGCGGCTAAAGCTACTGTTGCGAATGCGACGTAGGCACGATGAACCGTAGGGACTCTCTTTGTGACTTGCGGAGAGTTGTATTGATCAGTTTGGGCAGCGAGAGGATGATTTTTTGGCTGTCCGAATATTTTACGATATTGTTTCATGGCAGTTGAAAGCCCTAGGAGTGGCTACGACCGGGTGAGGAAATTTCGAAGCTACCTACGTAGAAATGTGTATACGGCAGTGCTGATGTGGGACAATACTAGCTATGCCGCGTGAAGCCATAGCAGTTCTGCAGGAAAAATGCCAAACGGTGTGTTAAAAACGTCGTTGTTTCCGCAAGCACATACCAAGAAGACAGCCAGAGCCCGCAATGCCCCCAGCTTTTCAGGAACAGTCTGCAGATCGACCTGATGGGGGGAGGCGTGTGCTTGAGAGGCTTCGGCAAGAGTCACTTCGTCTCGGCTTTTCTAGGCTCGGTGTGACGACAGCGGAGCCACCTCCGCGGCTGCATCATTTTTCAAAATGGATTGACCGAGGTTTTGCGGGTGTCATGGAGGGTTGGATGCGACGACATCTGTCACTTCGGAGGAATCCAGATAATCTGCTGCCCGGTACGCAGAGCGTTATCATGCTGGCGACGGACTATGATGCACGAGCGGTTGATTCGAGAGAGAATCCAGACCGTGGACAGATTGCTCGGTATGCCATTGGGCGCGACTACCACAATGTCTTGAGGTCAAGGCTCAATCAGCTAGGAGGATGGCTTGAGGAAGCAATGCCTGGTTGTAAAACCCGCGGTGTTGTTGATTCTGCACCATTGGCAGAACGAGAATTTGCTGCACGTGCAGGGCTTGGTTGGTTCGGGAAGAACACGATGTTAATTGACCGGCGTGCAGGAAGTTATTTTTTTCTTTCAGGTCTCCTTACGACAGTGTCACTTCCTGTTGATTATCCGGTTGAGGTCGACCATTGTGGAACGTGCACAGCATGTCTCGATATTTGTCCTACAGACGCTCTTCCAGAACCCCGAGTTCTTGATGCAAATCGTTGTATTAGTGCATTGACTATTGAGGACCATGGCCCTGTCGCGGAGTCTTTCCGCCCTCAGTTTGGCAACTGGATATTCGGTTGTGATTTATGCCAGGAGGTATGCCCATGGAATAGGTACGCCCCTGGAACTGAAGATCCAGAACTTCAATCAATGAGGAATGAAGAGATGCCATCGCTGGTTGAGCTGCTGAGTCTCGATAAAAGTGCTTTCCGTAAAAAATTTCATGGGTCCCCAATTCTCCGAGCCAAGCGAGTTGGGTTATTACGGTCAGCTGCAATAGCTCTTGGCAATCATCCTTTGGAAAGCTGCGATATAACTGCTGGTCTTTATTCACTCTGCAAGGCTCTGCAGGACGAGGAACCCGTTCTGCGTGGTGCAGCAGCGTGGGCACTCGGGCAATGGCGACACCGAATACCAACGATAGCACCCCAGATTGTCGATGCTTTGCAGGCTCAACTTGTAGATGAACAAGACGATATTGCGCAGTGTGAGATTCGTTCAGCAATAGGTCAGAGTAAATGAGTCATTTCAATAGATTCCATTACCGCAGGTCATATTTTATGAAGCTCTTTTTTTGTTCCGCGAAGTAATCTGTTCGTTATTCTTCTGTTGTTTCGTCAATGTCACCTGAGGGATCTCTGCCAGGGCCGTCCTTGCAGTAGTGCTTTGACAGGACGCCCTGCCATTCGTGGGAGTTTTTTGCAGCGATAAATGCATTTCTTACATCGAGTGAATCTGGGTGAAGCTTCGCATACTTGATTGCAAATTTTCGCATTGTGCGGCCGGCGAGTTGTTCACCATTAAGCTTTACCGCCAGCCGGAAGTGTTCTGCAAGAACGTCTCGTTGTGAAAAAATTCGTGGTGGCTGTATGTCTTCTTCTGGATAGCCGTTGAGCAGGTCCTGTGTCTGCTGGAATATCCAAGGGTTTCCAATAGCGCCGCGGGCTATTGTGACGCCATCGACACCGGTATGCGCAAGCATGCGCAGGCATGCTTGCGCCGAGAAGAGATCACCAGACCCAAGGACAATGCGTTTCCCTGCATGACGCTTGACAGTGGCTAGAAAATCCCAGTCACTTGGGCCGTCATAACGCTGCACAACACTTCGTCCGTGAACAGTAATTGCCGCAACACCCCGGGAAAAAGCACCATCAAAGATAGTGAAAAACTTGTCCTCACTGTCTTGTGAGTCATCTATTCCTCGACGCATTTTTAAGGTCACTGGAAGTTTGGCGGGAACAGCTTCTCGCACCTTTGAAATGATTTCAAGCGCGGTATCTGGGGTGCTCAAGAGGTAACCACCTCGGCAGCGTCCAAGTACTTTTTTTACAGGGCAGCCGAAGTTGATATCAATACAGTCAAATCCTGCTTCCACAAGTCGACGCGCGGCTGGTGCGAAATCATCAGGATTTGCGCCCATGAGTTGACCGCCAACAGGATGCTCCTCGTCGGCGATTGCGAGCCTCGCAAGATTTCTCTGGCTACTACCAACTCGCGTAAGAAATTGATCAAGCATAA
>JABHNP010000330.1 GCA_018694455.1 Planctomycetaceae bacterium
ATTCTATTGCTGGGCCGAGTGAGATCGTCGTTGTTGCCGATGATAGCGCAACCCCCGAAACAATTGCGTCAGACATGCTCGCCCAAGCAGAACACTCGCCAGGATCGGCACTTTTGCTAACAGCAAGTGAGAGCCTTGCAGATTCAGTCGAGTCGGTTCTCTCCCGAAGATTAGAGATTCTTGAGCGGGCTGATTTGACCCGTGATAGTCTTGATCGCTTTGGGGCCATTGTCATTACAAGAAGCGATGAAGAATCAGCTACGCTAGCCGATGAACTAGCTGCGGAACATCTTTCGATTGATACACGAGATCCGGAAGAGACACTGATGAAAATACGGCATGCCGGAGCAGCCTTTCTTGGTCCGTTTAGTCCAGTTGCTGCAGGTGACTATGCAGCTGGGCCCTCTCACGTCCTTCCAACAGGAGGCACTGCACGGTTTGCTGCCGGCCTATCGGTCAATCATTTTCTTCGGAGTGGCAGTGTCATTGCTCTCGCGAAGGCTGATCTGGCTGAGATGGCCGATGATATCCAGCTTCTTGCTGAGATAGAAGGCTTGACCGCTCATCGCCGAAGCGTTGAGGCTCGAAGTGAGCGATGAATTAGAGCAGGTGTTCCTATCGCAGCGATTGAGCCGGTGATACGGAACGTCGGGGCTTATTTCTAAGCTACACTTGGAGTGAGCAGTTAGCTTCGATCATTTTGTTGAGTAGGTCATATGAAAGCACCATCCTCCCAGAAATTAGTATCTCTTGTGCGGCAAGAAATTGCGGCAATCGCCGGTTACGTTCCTGGCGAACAGCCTCAGGATACTGGCTGGACAAAACTCAACACAAACGAGAATCCGTACAGTCCTTCTGCATCTGTTGTGAGTGCCATCACTGCTGCTTGTGAGGGCCGATTGCTCGCGAAATACCCAGACCCTTTTGCGAATCAATTCAGGGCACAGGCAGCGGAAGTACTGGGTGTCGATCCCCGTATGATTCTCTGTGGGAACGGGAGCGATGATCTCCTCACTATTCTGGTTCGGTGCTTTGTCGGGGCAGGGGATGCAATGAGAGTGCCCACGCCGAGCTACATCCTCTATCAAACGCTTGCAGATATTCAGGGTGTCTCGTGCGACAAAGTGGCTTTTACGGATGATTGGTTGCTGCCACCAGCTTTTGCAAATCCGTGCACAGATAATGGCCAGCCAGTCAAACTTGCAATTGTCCCAAACCCGAATAGCCCTTCGGGCACGCTGCTGCCACCAGAGCAGCTTCTAGATCTCGCAGAACAACTCTCGTGTCCGCTGGTAGTTGATGAGGCCTATGGTGATTTTAGTGATACAAATTGTCTTGATCTTGTTCGGCAGAGTGAACGAATCATTGTGACACGGTCGATGAGTAAGTCATATGCATTAGCCGGAATACGTTTTGGCTTTGCCGTTGCCCAGCCGGGTGTAATCGAACAACTTGGAAAGGTGAAAGATTCATACAACTGTGATGCGATTGCGACAGCTGCAGCAACGGCTGCCTTTGCCGATCAGGATTGGCTAAGGAAAAACCAGAGCTGCATTCGTGCGACACGAACACGAATGAGCAACGAGCTTCGTCGATTCGGTTTTTCAGTAATTGATAGTCAGGCAAACTTTGTGTGGTGCACACACCCGGACCGCTCACACAGAGAGATTTATGAGTCACTGAAAAAAAAACACATTCTCATTCGCTATATGGCCTATCAGGGTTGGGGCGATGGCCTGAGGGTTACGGTAGGCACCGACGCAGAGATTGATGTACTGCTCACCGCTCTGGGCCGCATTCTAAAAGAAGAAAAGTAAGAAGGAGTATTTGACGTGGGACGAACTGCCACCGTTACAAGAGAGACGACCGAAACGAAAATCGACCTTACTATCAATCTCGATGGTACTGGTAGGGCCGTAATCAGTACGGGGATCGGCTTTTTTGATCATATGCTCACCCTGCTGGCAGGTCATTCACTCTTTGATCTGTCCATTACATGTGATGGTGACGTCCATGTTGACGGTCATCACACCGTTGAAGATGTTGGCCGGGCGCTCGGTGTGGCAGTCAAGGATTGTCTTGGTGACCGGCGTGGGATACGCCGCTATGGTCACGCAATACTCCCAATGGATGAATCACTTGTAACGGCTGCCGTTGATCTTGGTGGGCGAGCAGCAACCGTGCTTGCTGTCGAATATCCGGTCCCAGTAATTGGTTCCTTCGATGTGCAGCTAGTCGAAGTCTTTTGGGAAAGCTTTGCTGCAACAGCTGGAGCAAATGTTCATGCGGTGCTTCACCATGGCAGTAATGCGCATCATATTGCTGAGGCAGTTTTCAAGGCAACAGCGAGAAGCTTGAGAATGGCTGTAGAATCAGACTCTCGTCAGTCTGGCGTACCGAGTACAAAGGGTGTTTTGACGGATGAATAAAAGAAGGGCGTTGTGGAAATCATTTTCACAACTCCCTTCCTCAGTTGTATCGAAGCCGATGGCCTCTGAGTACTTTTGATCTCGAGTCGTAGGATACGTTTATTCGTTCACAAATGTCTCGAGGAATCGAGCGAGGCTGTGGAAGTCACAACCAGGTTTTACGTAACGAACTACGGTGACAAGTGTCTTCGGGTCTACGAGTTCTTCAAAAGGAACGTAGTTGAGATCAAGTTGACCGGAGACGCTCACCATCACCCCGTTGAGTCCACGTTCAGCGAGTGCACGGTACCCACCAACCCCCAGTTGGCTTCCGAGCATGACATCAAATGCGTGTGGTTTAGAGCAGCGGGCTTCGTAACCAATTTGCAGACCAACAACTTTACGTTCTCGGCCGGTTTGTTTTGCATATTCATCACCAACGAGTTTGGCAAACATTTTGCCAAGTTGAATTTGAGTTATTGAAATATGGCCATGATCATCTCGTGGTACGCCCTCAAGCTGTTTACTTGGAAGGAATTCAGCGAGTCCTTCTGCAAGAACGATGACACCGTATTCCTTCCCTTCTTTTTCTTCTCTAACTCGCATTGTTTTGACAATACGACCGACAACCTCATCGACATTCATAACGGGCTTAGTGGTAGTATTGCCGTCAGCATCAGTGCTGGTTTCATCTGTACGATACTTTCCGTGAATGTCTTCAACACTGATGACAAGACTGGCTTCACCGGAAATAGCTGCTCCGTACGCTAACCAGCCAGCACTACGACCCATTGATTCGCAGATGAAATAGGATCTTCCGGCGTCTGCATCATAGAGTAGGTTTCGGATTTCACCTCCAAGGAAGTCAACGGCCGTGAAGTATCCAAATGTGAAATCAATGCCCATGTAATCGTTGTCGATTGTCTTTGGCAGATGGACGACAGGAATTCTGGGAGCATCAGCTGGGAGACTGTCTTGGTACAGTTTGAATTTATTCGCTGTCTTTAGAGTGTCATCACCACCAATTGATATGAGAGCTTCAACACCAAGAGAACGGAGGCCTTCATAGACATTCTTGAGTGGTTGAACGCGTTGCTCATCATCGAAATGTTCAGGCGCAGAAATATGCTTGCCAGGGTTTGTTCTGGCAGTACCGAGCATGATTCCTTGACCGGATCGAGTCCGCTTTAAAAATTCTGGAGTTACATTGATATAGTCTTTACCTTCAACGAGTGGTTGCTCTGGTGAGAAGTCAGCCAGAGATGAGTAGCCATGTTTCATGCCGACGACTTCAGTGTCGTTTCGCATGAACGATGTGGCTGCTGTCGAAATAACAGCATTTGCTCCTGGAGCTGGACCGCC
Organism: Planctomycetaceae bacterium; assembly: GCA_018694455.1. Taxonomy (GTDB): domain Bacteria; phylum Planctomycetota; class Planctomycetia; order Pirellulales; family UBA1268; genus UBA1268. The sequence continues at coordinate 3,771 of JABHNP010000330.1, forward strand.
GGCAAAGAGAATGGCGACGCGACGAAAATGATGAGCTGCTTTTGGTGGGCGTGAGAGGGATTCGGCCATGGGCTGGGGGGCTCCACTGGGAAAGGAGGGAGGGTGTCAGGGACGTGAGAGAAATCTAGCAAGCATTGAGCTGTTTTTGTAGGGGGTATGTTGCAGCAAGAGGGAATGGCTGCTCGAGGGGTACAAAGGTACGATGGTGAGCAGACTTAGATCTATTCGCGGTACATGACTAGTCTGCGAGAAGTCGTTCCACAAATTTCGTGTCGATTGTTGCTTCATGAAAAGCGGAGTGCGAGAGGAGGTCCAGATGCAGTGGTACGGTGGTTGCAATGCCCTTGATCTGAAGTTCACGCAATGCACGGGTCATCGTCTCAATTGCGGCTTCACGAGTTGGTTGGTGCACGATGAGCTTGCCAATAAGCGAATCGTAATACGGTGGAACGACATATCCAGCTGCAACATGAGAATCAAAGCGAACCCCAAAACCTCCAGGGGCAATGATTTGTTCGATCTTGCCGGGGCATGGCCTGAAGTTTGCAGCCGGGTCTTCTGCATTAATACGGCATTCAATTGCATGACCACGAGGCACAATGTCTTCTTGTTTGAGCATCAGTTTTTCACCGGCCGCTACCCGAATCTGCTGCTTGAGTAGATCGATACCTGTGACCATTTCTGAGACTGGATGCTCAACCTGGATGCGGGCATTTACCTCGATGAAGTAAAAGTTGTTTTCTTGGTCAACAATGAATTCAACCGTTCCGGCAGAGTAGTATCCCGAAGCTTTGGCTAGGCGGACTGCAGCTGCCGTCATGGCTGCTCGAGTCTCTTCAGGGAGTCGAGGCGAGGGGCTTTCTTCTATGAGCTTCTGGTGGCGACGTTGTGTCGAACAATCGCGTTCCCAAAGATGAAGCATGGTGCCGTGTTGGTCACCGAGTACCTGAATCTCGACATGTCTCGGTTTTTCAACATATTTTTCGATATAGATTCCGGCGTTCCCGAATGCAGCCTCAGCCTCTGCGGAGGCCTGTTGCCATGCCGTCGAAAGCGCAAGGTCATTAGCGGCAACCCGCATACCCTTGCCGCCGCCACCTGCCGTCGCTTTGAGGAGAACGGGAAATCCAATTTCTTTGGCGACTTTGATGGCTTCTTGTTCGCCAGACAAGAGTCCTGGACTACCGGGTACTGTTGGGACATCTGCTTCACGGGCGAGAGTTCGAGCGGAATTCTTATCACCAAGTCGCTCCATCGCTTCCGGAGTCGGGCCGATGAATTCGATATCGCACGAGCGACAGACTTCTGCGAAGTGGGCATTTTCTGAGAGAAATCCGTAACCAGGATGAATAGCTTGCACATTCCCGATCTCAGCTGCGCTGATAACACGATCGATTCTCAGGTAGCTGTCTGC